>NZ_JBPQTK010000039.1:0-43649 GCF_051386315.1 Micromonospora sp. URMC 107 | reverse complement strand
GCCCGTCCCCCGGGGTCAGGGCCACCTCGCCCGGGCCGTGCGGCAGCCGCAGGCCCCGCCGGTACGTCCCGTCGCGCACCTCCTCGACGCCGGGCAGCGCGCGCAGCGCGAGGAAGTCCAGCAGCGCCCGCGCGTGCAGCGGCGGGCGGTACGCGAGCCGCAACGTGATCGTGCCCGCCCCGCCCGGCGCGGGGCACCGACGGCGGGCGGCGCGCAGCTCGGACGGGGCCGCGCCGAACACCTCCCGGACGGTGTCGTTGAACTGCCGGACGCTGCCGAACCCGGCGGCGAACGCGACCTCCGCCATGCTCAGCCCGGTGGTCTCGATCAGGGTGCGGGCGGTCTGCGCGCGCTGCGCCCGGGCCAGGGCCAGGGGACCGGCGCCCATCTCGGCCCGCAGCATCCGGTGCAGGTGCCGCTCGGTGTAGCCGAGCCGGGCGGCCAGTCCCGGGATGCCGTCCCGGTCGACCACCCCGTCGGCGATCAGCCGCATGGCCCGGCCGACCACGTCGGCCCGCACGTCCCACTGGGGCGAGCCCGGGGCGGCGTCCGGCCGGCAGCGCCGGCAGGCGCGCAGCCCCGCCGTCTGCGCGGCGGCGGCCGAGGGGAAGAACCGGACGTTCTGCCGCTTCGGCGTCATCGCCGGGCAGGACGGCCGGCAGTAGATCCCGGTCGACGTGACGCCCGTGTAGAACCAGCCGTCGAACCGCTGGTCGCGGCTGTCGACCGCCCGGTAGCACCGCTCGAAGTCCAACTCCACGTCACCGATGATGCCCCTGCTCGTCGCCCGTGGCTCGCGGGAATCGGACGTGGCCGTGCGGGCGGGAACGGGACGCCGGGAGCCGAAAGTGTCGGTTGTGGTCGGTACCGTCCGGCCACCAACTCAAGAAGGGGTGCGGCGATGGTGAGCGTGGCGGGTCGGGAGGCGGCGTCGACACGGGACGGGCTCCCTCCGCTGGACGGCGTGGTGGTGCAGCGCTTCTACGACCGGATGCGCGCGGTCGCCCCGGCCGCCGTCGGCGCGCTCGAACGGGACCGGGCCGGCGACCCGGGGCGGGCGTTCGGTGACACCGCCTGCGGCCGGCTCGTGCGCTCGCTCGACGCCGACGGCCTCCGCGCGCTGGGCATGTGGGTGCACCACTGGTGCATGCGGTTCTACGACGACGACACCCGGGTGGCGCTGCGGCTGGTCCGGGAGATCGCCTCCCGGGCCGGGCTGGGCTGGACGGCCGACGAGGTGCGCTGGATGCTCCGCGAGTCGTACGCGGCCGGTCCCGCCGCCGAGGCCCGCTTCACCCTGCCGCTGGCCGCCGCCGGGGAGTTGGCCCCCGGCACCCTGCCGATCGAGGCCGTGGTCCCCCGCCAGGCCGGCCCCCGCGACTGACCCGCCGGGCCGGGTGACCGACCCACCGGGCCGGGCCGGCGCACCGGCAGCTGCCCGGCGACGGTGGCGCCGACCGCCACGGCGAAGCCGGCGAGCTGCCAGCCGGTCATCGCCTGCCCGAGCACGGCCCAGCCGAGCGCGGCGGCCGTCAGCGGGCTGAGCGCGCCGAGCAGCGAGACCTGGGTGACCGGCAGCCGGGCCGCGCCCCGGAACCACAGCGCGTACGCCAGCGCCGTCCCGGCCAGCGTCAGCCACGCGTACCCCACCAGCGCCGGTGGGTCGGGCACGGGCGGCGCCCCCTCGACCAGCAGGGCCGCCGGCACCACCATCAGCCCGCCGGCGGTGAGCTGCCAGCCGGTGGCGGTGAGCGTGCCGACGCCGGGCGGGCGGCCCCAGCGCCGGGTCAGCACCAGGCCCGCGCCCATCGCGGCGGTGGCGGTCAGCCCGGCGGCGACGCCGGTCGGGTCGAGGCCCGCGTGGGGGCGCAGCACGACCAGGGTGACCCCGGCCAGCGCCGCGAGCGCGGCGACCAGCGCCCGGGGGTGGGGCCGCTCCCGGAGCGCGAGCACCGTCAGTCCCGCCACCAGCAGCGGCTGGGTGGCGCCGAGCACCGCGGCGGTGCCGCCGGGCAGGTGGTACGCGGCGAGGAAGAGCAGCGGGAAGAACGCCCCGATGTTCAGCGCGCCGAGCGCGGCCGCGCGCCACCACCAGACGCCGCGCGGGCGGTGCCGGGTCAGCGCGAGCAGCAGCAGGCCGGCGGGGAGGGCCCGGATCACGCCGGACCAGAGCGGCCGGTCCGGCGGCAGCAGCTCGCTGGTGACCAGGTACGTCGTGCCCCACGCCGTCGGCGCGGCGGCGGTGAGCAGGATGTCGCGCCGGCGTCGGTCCATGGTCCCCTCAATCCTTGTCGCTAAGTATCTTGTCACCAAGCTACTTTGCGGCGAGGTAAATCGGGAGTGCGAGGTGCGGCACAATCCGGGGGTGACCGAGCGGGACGACGTCGACGGCATCGTCGAGCAGTGGCAGCGGGAGCGGCCCGGGATGCGTCCCGAGCCGATGGCGGTCTTCGGCCGGATCTACCGGCTGGCCCGCCTCGTCGGCGACGAGCAGGAGCGCACCTACGCCCGCTGGTCGATCAGCCGGGGCGAGTTCGACGTGCTCGCCGCCCTGCGCCGCGCCGGCGCCCCCTACGCGTTGGCGCCGAAGGCGCTCACCGCCTCGCTGATGCTCACCTCCGGCGGAATGACCGGCCGGCTCGACCGGCTGGAACGCGCCGGGCTGGTCCGCCGCTCGCCCGACCCGGCGGACCGGCGAGGGCTCCAGGTCTCCCTCACCCCGGCCGGCCTCGAGCTGGTGGAGGAGGCCGCCGAGGCGGGGCTGGCCGTCCAGCGCCGGCTGCTCGACGCGCTGCCCGCCGAGGACCAGCGACGCCTCGCCGACCTGCTGCGTACGCTGCTGGGCGCGGCCACCGACGGCGGGCGGTGAGCGGGGTCGCGGTCGCCGGTGGCGGGCGGTGAGCGGCGGCGCGGACCTGGGCGACCGACGGCGGTCGCCCTCGGGCCGGCGAGGTGGCCGGGCGGGTAACGGCCTCGGAGGGCGGGCGGCCGGCGGCCGGGGGCGGGCCTCGGGCAGGATGGGCACCGCCGACCCCGACGGAAGGACGACCGTGCCCGCCAGCGAACCGACCATCCTCGCCACCAGCATGGGCATCTACGCGCCGCGCCCCGAGGGCGGGCCCCGGCGGGTCAACCCCGTCTTCGACCTCGCCGCCGAGCTGGCCGAGGCCGGGCCGGAGCCGAGGATCTGCTTCCTCAACCAGGCCGAGGGGGACCAGCCGACCACGCTCGCCCGGGTCTACGAGGCGTTCGCCGGCAGCCGGTTCCGGATGACGCACCTGGCGCTGTTCCCGATGCCGAACGTCGACGACGTCCGCGCCCACCTGCTCGCCCAGGACGTCGTCTGGGTGGGCGGCGGCAGCGTCGCCAACCTCTGCGCGGTCTGGCGCGTGCACGGCCTCGGCGAGATCCTGCGCGAGTGCTGGGAGGCCGGAGTGGTGCTCGGCGGCGTCTCCGCCGGCTCGATCTGCTGGCACGCCGGCGGGGCCACCGACAGCTTCGGCACCACCCTGCGCGGCTTCACGGACGGGCTGGGCTGGTTGCCCTACGGCAACGGCGTGCACTACGACAGCGAGGAGCAGCGTCGGCCGCTGATGCACCGGCTGGTCGGCGACGGCACGCTGCCGACCGCCCACTGCACCGACGACGGCACCGGCCTGCTCTACCGGGGCACCCGGCTGGTCGAGGCGGTCGCGGACCGCGAGGGGGTCTCGGCGTACGAGGTCGGCCGCGCCGAGGACGGCACCGTGCGGGAGAGCAAGATCGCGCCGCGCCTGCTCGGCTGAGTCACGGCGCCGGACCCCGGCCGATCCTGGTACGGAAGCGCCCCTCCGGAGGCCGTTGCGTACCAGGATCCGGCACGGCCCGACTCGGCGATGACGCACCGCGTGCCGGTGTGGGACGGCACCGGCGTAAGCTGGCTCGTCGTGAGTCTCACCATCGGCATCGTCGGCCTGCCCAACGTCGGCAAGAGCACCCTGTTCAACGCGCTGACCAAGAACGACGTGCTCGCGGCGAACTACCCGTTCGCCACCATCGAGCCCAACGTCGGTGTCGTCGGGCTGCCGGACGAGCGGCTGCACACGCTCGCCGAGATCTTCAGTTCGCAGAAGGTGCTGCCCGCGCCGGTGTCGTTCGTCGACATCGCCGGGCTGGTACGCGGCGCCTCCAAGGGGCAGGGCCGGGGCAACGCGTTCCTGGCGAACATCCGTGACGCCTCGGCCATCTGCCAGGTCGTCCGGGCCTTCTCCGACCCGAACGTGGTGCACGTCGACGGCAAGGTCTCCCCGGCCGACGACATCGAGACGATCAACACCGAGCTGATCCTCGCCGACCTCCAGACCCTGGAGAAGGCGCTGCCCCGGCTGGAGAAGGAGGCCAAGCTCCGCAAGGACCGGGCCGCCGCCGTCACCGCCGCCAAGCAGGCCGTCGAGCTGCTCGACACCGGCGTCACCCTCTACGCGGGCGCCAAGGAGGCGGGCATCGAGCTGGAGCACCTGCGCGAGCTGCACCTGCTCACCACCAAGCCCTTCCTGTACGTCTTCAACGTCGACGAGGCCGAGCTGGGCAACGCCGAGTTCCTCGACGAGCTGCGCGCCCTGGTCGCCCCCGCCGAGGCGGTCTTCATGGACGCCAAGATCGAGTCCGAGCTGGTGGACCTGCCCGAGGAGGAGGCCCGCGAGCTGCTGGAGTCGATCGGCCAGCCCGAGCCGGGCCTGGACCAGCTCGTCCGGGTCGGGTTCCGCACGCTCGGGCTCCAGACGTACCTCACCGCCGGCCCCAAGGAGGCGCGCGCCTGGACCATCCCGGTCGGCGCGACCGCGCCCGAGGCCGCGGGGGTCATCCACTCCGACTTCCAGCGCGGCTTCATCAAGGCCGAGGTGGTCTCCTTCGACGACCTGGTCGCGGCCAAGTCGATGGCGGCGGCCAAGGCCGCCGGCAAGGTCCGGATCGAGGGCAAGGAGTACGTCATGCAGGACGGCGACGTCGTGGAGTTCCGCTTCAACGTCTAGCCGGCCCATGCGGTCGAGGCCTCTTTCCCGTTGGAATGCTGCTCGGGCCCCGAGCTGTGTGAACCGCTCACCGGCTGGATCTGGATCCGAGGAGAACCATGTCGAAGGACGCCACCGTCGATCTCATCCGATCGTTGATCGGAGCCATGAACGGGCCGTCGTCGGCCAGGGAGATGCGCGGGCCCGTGGAGGGCTGGGAGTCGCTGGCGATGATCCTGGTGTTCGGCGAAGGCTATCGCAGCGCACACGGGTACGCGTACTCGCCCGACGGCGTCATCACGGCGGTGGCCTGCGACTGGTCGAGCATCGAGCCGGCGGTGCAGGCGTACCTGGGGAGCCACTACGAGCCCGGCGATCCGCTGCCGGCGAAGATCCTCGTGCAGTTCGACCGGACGACCGGCAGGTACCAGGTGACGTTCGAGGACACGGACGAGGAACGCTGGGCGGTGAAGCCGGCGAACTACAGGGAGATGCGCGAAGCGCTGCGCCCGAAATTCGCCTGACCCGGTGGTGACCCGGGCGCAGACTCCGAGCCGTCGTGACCGCGTGCGATCACGTCTCCAGGCAGATGGCTCGGGCCGACGCCCGGAGCCGAGTCCAGAGGGTCCTCCGTGCCCTCGACCGACGGCCGACCGTCAGCCCACGAGACTCTTGGTCATGATGTGCTCCCGGCGCACGCCGTCGGGCATGAGATCACCGAGCTCGCCCGTGTCACGGAAGCCGTTGCGCCGGTAGAGCGCCCAGGCGTTGTCGTTGCCCCGGACCACGGCCAGCCGCAGCGTCCCCGCGCCCACCTGTCGGGCCCACTGTTCGATCGCCCGCAGGAGGTGGTCGCCCACGCCCCGGCCGCGCCCCGCCGGCGCCACGTACATCGAGATCAGTTCGACGACGCCGTCGTGCCCCGTCGGCACCCCGCTGGCCATCCCGACGGGCTGCCCGTCGAGCATCGCCAGGATGTTGTGAGAGCCGGCGATGGCCAGCCGGCCGCGCCAGCGCTCCTCGCGGTCGCCGTCGCCCTGCCAGTCCGCCAGTCGGGAGCCGAAGGCGTACGCCGCCTCCGCCAGCGCAGCGAGCCGCAGGTCCCGCCACAACCTCCAGTCGTCCTCGCTGAGCACACGCGTCTCGATCATGCGAGAAGGCTGCCGCAGGCACGGGGAGCGGGCAACCCGGTATCGCGTGCGTTCCGAAGTGCAGGTCCGGACCGATCCACCGCAGCTCACGAATCCCGAGGGTCGTCGCTCGGCGTACGGGCTCCATGAGATTCCGTGGCTCGGAGTTCCACCCCGCCATGCGGCACCGCTGGGCGGGCCGCCGGACGTCTACCGTGTCGGGCATCCGGACGGTGCCGGTGAGCTCGACGTCCCTGCCACCGCAGTCACGCCGGCCGACGAGGACGGTTGACGGCCGGGCGGCTCCCGCCGTCGTCGCGCGGCAGGATCGGCGGCCCTACCAGTCGCGCCACTCGTCGGTGAGTTCCGCCCGCCCGATGCCGCGTCGGGAGGTCAGCGCCTCGACGTCGAGGCCGGTGGCCGTCAGGACGACGTCGACGTGTTCACACAGGTCTTCGCGTTCACCCGTCTCGATCCTGCCGTGTTCCTCGTTGACGGCGTTGAGAGCCGAGACCACCCGCTCCACCGCCGCGAAGACCTCCGCGTCGGACGGCGAGGAGAGCGAGCGTACGTCTGCTTCGTAGGCGTCGAGAGCGGTGTCGACGGCGGTGATGAACGGTTCGGGCCAGAGGTGGAGGGCGTACGCGGCGTCCTCGGTGAGGGTGCCCGCCGCGACGGCGGCCCTCTGCTCCCGCACGCTGCGGCCCCACTTCTCGGTGGGTCTCGTGATCATGGCGCGCAGCGTAGCGCCGGAGTGCGACACCGCCGCGTGGTTCAGCCGCTGCGGGGGGCGTACATGATGACGGCGACCCCGACCAGGCAGATGGCCGCGCCGACGAGGTCGTAGCGGTCGGGGCGGAACTTGTCGACGACCATGCCCCAGGCGAGGGAGCCGGCGACGAAGACCCCGCCGTACGCGGCCAGGATGCGGCCGAAGTTCGGGTCGGGCTGGAAGGTGGCGACGAAGCCGTAGCACCCGAGGGCGATGATCCCGGCCGCCACCCACAGCAGCCCGCGGTTCTCGCGCCAGCCCTGCCACACGAGCCAGGCCCCGCCGATCTCGGCGAGCGCGGCGAGCAGGAACAGCAGGATCGAGCGGGCCACCGTCATGCGTCGGACGGTAGCGGCGCAGCACCTCGTCACGCCGGTCGGGTCGACCGCGGGTTCGCCGACGGCGGCGTCCGGCCCTCCCCGGCCGGGCACGCCTCCCGACGCAACCCCTCCCTCCCGCGGGGGAGGCGGTCCCCTCACGCTCGGGAGTCGGCGCGCGTCCGCCGGGCCTAGCGTCGTGACCATGGATGCTTCTCCTGGTGCGCGGCGATGGCCGGCCTACGCGGTGGCGGTGCTCTTCCTCGCGTACGCCGTGGGCAAGGCCGCCTTCGCCCTCGATTCCCGGCTCGGTTTCCCGGGCGGCCCGGTCGTCCCGGCTGCCGAGCACGACCGCTACGCCCGCGACGTGATGGGCGTGGCGACGGCGCAGTGGTCGGCGGCCGCGTCGGGGGTGGCGGGCGCCTGCCTCGCCCTCGCCACGGTCACGGCGCCGGGGCGCCGGGTGACCACCGCCGGCCCGGACGGGCCGCTGCGCCCCGCAAGGCTCGTGGGCGTAGCGGAGAGGTGTGTCGACCGTCGGCGGCCACGATGCTTCCGTACCCGCCGCCCGGTGGGATTCTGAAGTCGCCGGGCCCGACGTGTCCGGAACCGGGCCGTCCGTTCGTCACCCCGGTGACAACCCGACACCGAGGAGCGGCATGAAGTACCTGATGTTCGTCTGCACCGACAGCGAGCCGGACGCCGACCGGGCCGACTGGCCGGACATCGAGGCGTGGGTCGCGGAGAACGACGCCCGGGGCCGGCGGTTGACGGGCGACGCGCTCGCGGAGACCACGGCGGCCACCACGGTCCGCGTCCGTAACGGGGAGCTGCTGCTCTCCGACGGTCCGTTCGCCGAGACAAAGGAGGTGATCGTGGGCTTCGACCTGCTGGAGTGCGCCGACCTGGACGAGGCGATCGAGGTGGCGCGCGCCCACCCGATGGCCCGCGCGGGGCGGCTCGAACTGCGCCCGATCGTCGCCCTGGATGGCTGACGGTCCCGCCGACCCGCTCGCGGCGGCGGCCGACGCCGTCGCCGCCGCGAGCGCGGGATCGTACGCCCGGATCGTCGCGACGCTGATCCGGGTGACCGGCGACTGGACGCTGGCCGAGGACTGCGCCCAGGAGGCGTCGGCGCTCGCGCTGACCCGGTGGCCGACGGAGGGCGTGCCCGCCAACCCGGGCGGCTGGCTGATGACGGTGGCCCGCAACCGCGCGATCGACGTGCTCCGGCGGGCCTCGGTCGAGCGGCGCAAGCTGCGCGAGCTGGCCATGCTCACGCCGACCGAACCGGAGCCGGGCGCGGCGGGGGAGGGGGAGATCGTGGACGACCGGCTGCGGCTCGTCTTCACCTGCTGCCATCCGGCCCTGCCGTTGGAGGCGCGGGTCGCGTTGACGCTGCGTACGGTCTGCGGGGTCCCGACCGCCGACATCGCGCGGGCCTTCCTGGTCACCGAGTCGACCATGACCCGGCGGCTCACCCGGGCCAAGGCGAAGATCGCCGCCGCCGGCATCCCGTACCGGGTGCCGACCGGCCCGATGCTCGCCGAGCGCCTGCCCGGCGTCCTCGCCGTGCTCTACCTGCTCTTCACCCGGGGCTACGACGCCGACGGCGAGCCCGCCTTCGCCGACGAGGCGATCCGCCTGGCCCGGCTGCTCGACCGGCTGATGCCGGGCCAGTCCGAGGTGGCCGCCCTGCTGGCCCTCTCCCTCCTCCAGCACTCCCGGCGCGACGCCCGGCGGGACCGCGACGGCAACCTCGTCACCCTCGACCGGCAGGATCGCGCCCGCTGGGACCACGCGGCGATCGCCGAGGGCGTCGGCGTCCTCGCGCGGGTCGCGGCGGAGGGCCCGTACGCCCTCCAGGCCCGGATCGCCGCGTGCCACGCGACCGCCGCGTCCGCCGAGGCCACCGACTGGGTCGCGATCGCCGAGGCGTACGACCGGCTCGCCCGGTGGCAGCCGTCACCGGTGGTGGAGCTGAACCGCGCCGTCGCCCACGGCTACGCGCACGGGCCGGCGGCGGGGCTGGAGCTGCTGGCCGCCGCCCGGGCCGGTGGGGCGCTGGACGGCTACCCGCTCGCCGTCGCCGCCGAGGCCGAGCTGACCGCCCGGCGGGGCGACCGCGAGCGGGCCGCCGCGCTGTTCCGGCGGGCCGCCGACGCGCACGCTGGGGCGGAGCGCCGCGCCCTGCTGGAGCGCGCCGACCAGCTCAGCTGATGTGGTGCAGGATCACGTTGTGCACGTGGTGGCTCTTCTCGGCACCCCGGAACTCGACCTCGTAGGTGTGCGTGCCGACGTGGATGGCGATGGCCCCGGTGGAGAAGAACGAGCCGCCCCACGACTTGTTGCTGACCACGCTGACGCTGGTGATCTTCGAGTACGGGATGCTGGTGATGGCGTACCGCTTGCCGACGAAGGAGCGGTCCTGGATGATGACGCGCCGGTCGGTCAGGCCGATGAACCCGGTGCCCGTGCCGACGGCGTCGTAGACGGCGATGATCTGTTCTCCGTGGAGCAGGCCGCTCTGGATCTGCTGGAACTGCTCCTTGCGGTCGTACGTCGCGTTCGCCATGCCTCCACGGTAGGCCGGGCGCGCCAGCCCAAGATCACTCCCGGCGGGCGAGGACGAGGAACTCCCCGTCGCCCCGGCCCACCGGCTCCCCGTCCCAGCCGCCGTGGATCCGCTCCACGGCGAACCCGGCCGACCGCAGCGAACCGCGCAGCTCCTCCTCGGTGCGGACGCGCAGGGTGGCCGAGCTGAGCAGTTCCTCGCCGTCACCGAACAGGTAGTGGTGGGTGAAGTCGACCCGACCGTCGGCCACCGTGTGCACCCGCGTCCACGCCCGGACCACCTCGCCGTCGGGCAGCGTGATCCGTCGCCGCGAGTCGACCGGGTTCCAGCGCTCCCACCGCCGGTCCGCCGGGTCGCGCGAGTCGAACGCCAGCCGGCCGCCCGACACCAGCGCCCGGGCCAGGTCGGCGAGCGTGCGCGCCCACTCGTCGTCGTCCACGAGGAACTGCGCGACGTGGCTGGTCAGCACCGCCACGTCGAACGACCCGTCCGCCAGTACGGCCGAGGTCCCCTCGACCCACGTCACCCGCTCGGCGCCCGGCTTGGCCCGGGCGGCGGCCAGCGACGCGCCGGCCGGGTCGACGCCGGTGACGGCGTGGCCGGCCGCGGCCAGGGCGACGGCGAGCCGTCCCGTGCCGCAACCCAGGTCGAGGACCCGCGCGGCGGGCGTCTCGCCGACGAGGGCGAGGAACCAGTCGTCGTCGCGCGACCAGGGGCACTCGGCGTCGTAGACCGGCACCAGCCGTGGATGGCGGAACTCTGCGTGCCTCATCGACGTCGATCATGCCAGTCCGGGCGGCCCACTTCAGGCCGCGTTCGCGTCGGTCGCGGCCCGCCGGGTGCCGGCAGCGATGGGTCGCCCCGCGGCTCGTCGCCGCCGTTGGTGGCCGCGCCCCGCACGCGCGAAGCCCCGCCGGCGCATCGAGGGGGATGCGGGCGGGGCTCCGGGCGCGGTGCGGACTACCGGTTGGTGCGCGGGTCGTTGTCGCGGCTGCGGCTGCCGGACTTGGCCAGGCCACGGCTGACCAGGTAACCGATGGTCAGCAGGGTGATGTACCACCAGGCCTTGTCGGCCGCGAAGTAGTCGCCGCCGTTGTTGGCGGCGCCGTCGCCGACGGCGTTCGAGGCGACCAGCACGCCGATCACCGAGAGCAGGTAGACGGCCAGCTCCGTGGTCTTCCAGGACGGCTTGGTCTCGTCGCCGGGCCGGTGGGCGTGCCGGACGTCGTGGTCCACGTGGTGGCCGTCGTGGTCGGTCAGCCGGTCGGTCACGCGGTTCGCGGTGGGGGTGGTCATGTCAGCTCCCAAAAAGTGCGTTATCAGATAATCAGTCCGGTACGGGCCCAGTCGTCTGCTCCCGCGTCGGATTGATACCCGCGCACCTTTCAGGGAAACATCAGCCTTCCCAGGCTCTTCTCAGCCCGATCCGGTCGCCGCGCCGACGGCCGGAACCGGGCGGCACCGCCGGGTCGGGATGGGATCAGGGCTGGGTGACCGCGCGGTACGCGTCCTCGATGCGGGCGGCCAGCAGGACCTCGCCCTCGCTCAGCGGCGCGTTGCCGTGCCCGACCCGGATCTGGGTCTGGTCGGCACGGCGGCTGATCTCCGGCCGCAGGTGCAGCGCGTCGGCGACCACCTTCACCCGCTCCGTGAGGGCGGCGTGCTGCGTGTCGTCGATGGTGAGGGTGCGATGGATCTGCTCGCCCTCCCGGATCCAGCCGGTGAGGAGGGTGAGGGCGTCGCTGAGATAGTCGTGCTTGGATCGACCGCTGAACAGCGCGCGCATCACCGCACCTCCCAGGCGCCGTTGCCGGCTTGTGGCCAAATCGTCGCCGTCCCGTGTCTTGTCGGTGCCTTCCAGTCTGTCCTCGCATGCTGGGTGTGTCCACGCCCACACTTCCGGGTTCTCCTGCCCTGACGGTCGGCCACGGTACCCAAACCGCCGATTGATCTGGCACGCTGGACGCCCGTGCGGACCGAACGGGCGAATGGCGGCGGGCAGGCCGAGCGACGGGACCTCAGGGTGATCGTCGGAGCGGCGATCATCAGGGACGGTCGGGTGCTCGCCTGCGCCCGTTCCGCCCCGCCCGAGGTGGCGGGCATGTGGGAGTTCCCCGGCGGCAAGGTGGAGCCGGGCGAGAGCGAGACCGCCGCGCTCGCCCGCGAGTGCGCCGAGGAGTTGGCCGTCCGCGTCGAGATCGGCGACCGGGTGGGCCGCAACGTCCGGATGGCCCACGGCCGCTCGGTGCTCAAGGTGTACGCGGCCCGCCTGCTGCACGACGACCAGCCGCAGGCCCTGGAGCACTCGGCGCTGCGCTGGCTCTCCGCCGACGAACTGGACAGCGTCACCTGGCTGCCCGCCGACGCACCCATCGTCGCCGCCCTCCGGCCCCTCCTGTCGGCCTGAGCGGAAGCGGACACCCGGGCCGAAAGGGGACGGGGGCCGGCGGCATCAGCCGCGGCCCCCGTCATCGTCAGCGCACTCAGTGCTTGTCCTGCTCCGGGTGGGCGAAGTTCAGGTGCTCCGGCGGCAGCGGGAAGGTCACGTCGTCGCCGAACGGCGACGGCGCGGCCGCCCGGTCGAACGTGAGTTCCGTCAGCGGCAGCTTGCCGTGGTCGTCGACGGCCGGTGCGGTGGGCCTCGGCACCTCGCGGTCCCAGTTGACGCCGCGCTGTGCCTGCACCTCGGCCCGCGGGTCGTGGGAGCCGCCCGCGTGCGAGTGCACGCCCCCGTGGGCCGCGCTGCCGCGCACCGCACCGCTGACGTGTCCGCTGGTCACGCTGGTCTGAGGCACCTGACCCCTCCGGAAGATCTTGCTACCAAGCCACACGAGGGGATCGTACCTGCGGTCGACGACCCGCTCCTTCATGGGGATGATCCCGTTGTCCGTGATCTTGATGTGCTCGGGGCAGACCTCGGTGCAGCACTTGGTGATGTTGCAGAATCCGAGACCCTGCTCGGCCTGCGCGTACTCCTTGCGGTCGCTCTTCGCGTCCAGCGGGTGCATGTCCAGCTCGGCCGCCCGGATGAAGTACCGCGGCCCGGAGAACGCCTGCTTGTTCTCCTCGTGGTCACGGATGACGTGGCAGACGTTCTGGCACAGGAAGCACTCGATGCACTTGCGGAACTCCTGCGAGCGTTCCACGTCGACCTGCTGCATCCGGTACTCGCCGGGCGCCAGGTCGGCCGGCGGCGCGAACGCCGGCGTCTCCCGGGCCTTCTCGTAGTTGAACGAGACGTCGGTGACCAGGTCCCGGATGACGGGGAAGGTGCGCAGCGGGGTGACCGTGACCGTCTCGTCCTCCGTGAAGGTGGACATCCGGGTCATGCAGCTCAGCCGCGGCTTGCCGTTGATCTCCATCGAGCAGGAGCCGCACTTGCCGGCCTTGCAGTTCCAGCGGCAGGCCAGGTCGGGGGCGTCGGTCGCCTGGAGCCGGTGGATGACGTCGAGGACGACCTCGCCCTCGTTCACCTCGACCATGTAGTCCTGGAGGTCGCCGCCGTTCTCGTCGCCGCGCCAGATGCGGAACTGGCGCTTCGCGCCCGGCTTGCCGGGCCCCGGGGAGTCCTGGTTACCCATTGCGTCAGCGCTCCTTCTCGGTCTCGGCGTCGGCGACGAGGGCGTCGAACTCGGCGAGCTCCTCGTCCGTGAGGTACTTGGCCAGCTCCGCGCGGTCGAAGAGGCCGATCAGCTCCGCGCGCATCTTCGGCAGCGGCTTGCGGTCCAGCCGCACCGTGTCGCCGTCCAGCGAGCAGACCAGGTTGACCCGGCGCCACGCCGGGTCCATCGCCGGGTGGTCCTCCCTGGTGTGGCCGCCGCGCGACTCCCGCCGCTCCAGCGCCGCCTTCGCGGTGCACTCCGAGACGACCAGCATGTTGCGCAGGTCGAGCGCCAGGTGCCAGCCCGGGTTGTAGCGCCGGCCGCCGCTCGCGCTGACCTTCGCCACCCGCTCCCGCAGCTCCGCCAGCCGCACCAGCGCGTCCTCCAGCTCGCTCTCCCGGCGGATGATTCCGACGAGATCCCCCATCACCGCCTGGAGGTCCTGCTGGAGGGTGTACGGGCTCTCGCCGGTGTCCCGCTGCAACGGGGCCAGGGCCGTCTCCACCGCGGCCTCCACGGCGGCGACGCCCACCTTCGGGCGCGCGGGGAGGCTGTCGGCGTACGTGGCGGCGTGGCCGCCCGCGCGCTTGCCGAACACCAGCAGGTCGGACAGCGAGTTGCCGCCGAGCCGGTTGGAGCCGTGCATGCCGCCGGACACCTCGCCCGCGGCGAAGAGCCCCCGCACGTGGCCGAACGCGGCGCCGCTGTCGGGGTCGACCTCGACGCCGCCCATCACGTAGTGACAGGTGGGCCCGACCTCCATCGGCTCCCTGGTGATGTCGACGTCGGCCAGCTCCTTGAACTGGTGGTACATCGACGGCAGGCGGCGACGGATCTCCTCCGCCGGCTTCCGGGAGGCGATGTCCAGGTAGACGCCGCCCGCCGGCGTGCCCCGCCCGGCCTTGACCTCGCTGTTGATCGCCCGGGCCACCTCGTCGCGCGGCAGCAGCTCCGGCGGGCGCCGGTTGTTGTCCGGGTCGGTGTACCAGCGGTCCGCCTCCTCCTCGGTCTCCGCGTACTGCTTGCGGAAGACGTCGGGGACGTAGTCGAACATGAACCGCTTGCCGTCGGAGTTCTTCAGCACGCCGCCGTCGCCGCGCACCGACTCGGTGACCAGGATGCCCTTCACCGACGGCGGCCAGACCATGCCGGTCGGGTGGAACTGGAGGAACTCCATGTT
This sequence comes from Micromonospora sp. URMC 107, assembly GCF_051386315.1. Taxonomy (NCBI): domain Bacteria; kingdom Bacillati; phylum Actinomycetota; class Actinomycetes; order Micromonosporales; family Micromonosporaceae; genus Micromonospora; species Micromonospora sp. URMC 107. The sequence continues at coordinate 29,082 of NZ_JBPQTK010000039.1, read as the reverse complement.
GATCAGCGTCGCGCCGGCCCGCAGCGCCAGCGCGTGCCCGTCACCCGTGTACTCCCACGAGTTCGAGGTGACCTTGTAGGAGCGGCCGACGCCGCCGGTCGCCAGCACCACCGCCGGCGCCTCGAACAGCACGAACTCGCCGGACTCGCGGTAGTAGCCGAACGCGCCGGCGATCCGGTCGCCGTCGAGCAGCAGCTCGGTGATGGTGGTCTCGGAGAAGACCTTGATCCGGGCGTCGTACGAGCCGTGGTCGCGCTTGTCCTCCTGCTGGAGCGACACGATCTTCTGCTGGAGGGTGCGGATCAGCTCCAGGCCGGTCCGGTCGCCGACGTGCGCCAGGCGGGGGTACTCGTGGCCGCCGAAGTTGCGCTGCGAGATCTTCCCGTCCTTGGTGCGGTCGAAGAGCGCACCGTACGTCTCCAGCTCCCAGATCCGCTGCGGCGACTCCTTCGCGTGCAGCTCGGCCATCCGGAAGTTGTTGAGGAACTTGCCGCCGCGCATCGTGTCGCGGAAGTGCACCTGCCAGTTGTCCCGGCTGTTCACGTTCCCCATCGCGGCGGCGGCGCCGCCCTCGGCCATCACCGTGTGCGCCTTGCCGAAGAGCGACTTGGAGATGATCGCGGTCTTCTTGCCAGCGAGGCGGGCCTCGATCGCCGCGCGCAGGCCGGCGCCGCCGGCCCCGATCACGACGACGTCGTAGTGGTGTCGTTCGATTCGCGTGGTAGCGCTCGTCTGGTGGTGAGGATTCGTCATGTCAGGGGCCCTCTAGTTGATGAACCGCAGGTCGTCGAACCAGCCGGCCGCGACCGCCATGACGTAGAAGTCCGTCAGGGCGAGCGTGCCGAGGGTGATCCAGGCGAGCTGCATGTGCCGGACGTTCAGGGCCGAGACGAAGGACCAGGCCCGGTAGCGCACCGGATGCTTGGAGAAGTGCTTGAGCCGCCCGCCGATGATGTGCCGGCACGAGTGGCAGGAGATCGTGTACGCCCACAGCATGACCACGTTCAGGAGCAGGATGATGTTGCCCAGCCCGAACCCGAAGCCCTTGGGGGAGTGGAAGGCCAGGATCGCGTCCCAGGTGTTGATCAGGGAGATGATCGCGGCGGCGTAGAAGAAGTAGCGGTGCAGGTTCTGGCCCAGCAGCGGGAACCGGGTCTCGCCGCTGTAGGACTTGTGGCCGTCCGGCACCGCGCAGGCGGGCGGCGACAGCCAGAACGACCGGTAGTAGGCCTTGCGGTAGTAGTAGCAGGTGAGCCGGAACAGCAGCAGGAACGGCAGCGTCAGCGCCGCGTCCGGGATGATCCACCAGCCGGGCAGGAACCGTCCGAAGTGGGAGGCGCCCTCGACGCACCGTTCGGTCACGCAGGGGGAGTAGAACGGGGTCAGGTAGTGGTAGTCCTCGACCCAGTACCACTTGTGCATGAAGACCCGGACCGTCGCGTACGCCACCCACGCGCCGAGCCCGATCACGGTGATCAGCGGGGCGAGCCACCAGCGGTCGGTTCGCAACGTCTTCGCCGCGATGGCGGCGCGCGCCCGCGCTCCCCGCGGCCTCGTTGCCGTTGATGTCATTAGAGTCGTCTCCCTGACAGGACCCTCACGGGCGGATCAAGTTCCGGTCGGCAACGCGGACCGGCGAACCCGCACCCGCTTGCCACGTCATGCGCACACCAACGACCGCGCCGGCGATACGGCGCAGCTAAGTGACACACGTTACGCCGATCTTCGCGAGCCGTCCGCGCAAGGCAGTGTCCCGTGTGTCCCGGCCGGTGGAAAGCCCCGCACGATGATCGATGTCCGGATGTTAAGAACTTCACCCGACCCCTGTCCGGCGTACGGCGGCGACCTCACCCGAAAAGCGTCCCGCGGCGGTGGCCCGTCAGGCGAGCAGGTCCGCCGGCCGGATCGTGGCCCGGACCGGCTCGGTCAGCTCCAGCGTCTCGCCGGCCTTGGTCACCGACCGCTCGACGTAGTGGGCGCCCTGCCGCTGGTAGACGTGCACGGTCAGCGTCTCCTGCTCCACCAGGAGATACCACTCGATGCCGGCCGCCGCGTAGTAGTGCATCTTGAGCACCTTGTCGGTGGCCGCGTTGCCCGGCGAGATGATCTCGCAGACCAGCTTCACGTCGGCCGCCTCGATCCAGGGGTCGTCGAGGTCGATCGGGCCCGTGACGACGAGGTCGGGGATGGGGATGCGGCCCGGCCGGAGCCGGACGTTCACCGCTTCCAGGACGCGGAGGCCGGCTTCCCGCGTCGGGCCTCGCAAGGCGGCCCGCAGCTCACCGGAGATGTTCTGGTGGCGGGGCGTGGGGGCTGGGGTCACGTGAAGGCTCCCGTCGAAGAGTTCGACGCGCTGCTGCGTCTCGCCGAGGGCGAGGTACTCCTCTTCGCTCCACGGGCCGTCGTGGCCGAACACCGCCGCGGTCATCGTCACCTCCACCTCGGGCCGGGGGACATCCTTGCGGGACTGCCGCGCCCATCGTCGCACCCGCTGTCGGGCGCGGCAGGTCAACGCCGGTGAATGCCGAGGTGAGGGGTGTTCAGGCCCGTTGCAGAGTCGTTACGCTGTGGCCCGCTGACAGCCCCCGGCTATGTAGCTTATTTTCACCCTCAGTGCTTTCCTGTAAGTTCTCTTCGTCACTGAGGGAGGCGGTCGTGGACAGGCCGGAGTCGGCGCCGTCCGGGAAACCGGACCGCCCCAGCGTGCCGGAGCAGCGCTCCGGCCAGGACCCCTACCTGCGGGTGAGCGACCTGCGGGTCCGTTTCGACACCGAGGACGGCGTGGTGCGCGCCGTCGACGGGGTGTCGTTCGAGGTGGCGCGCGGGCGCACCCTCGGTATCGTCGGCGAGTCCGGTTCCGGCAAGAGCGTCACCTCGCTGGCCATCCTCGGCCTGCACAACGCCAAGCGGACCAGCATCACCGGCGAGATCTCCCTCGGCGGCCGCCAGCTGGTCGGCCTGCCGGACGAGGAGGTACGCCGGCTGCGCGGCCGGGACATGGCGATGATCTTCCAGGACCCGCTGTCCGCGCTGCACCCTTACTACACGGTGGGCAGGCAGATCGCCGAGGCGTACCGGGTGCACCACCCGAAGGCCGGCAAGCGCGAGGTCCGCCAGCGCGCGGTGGACATGCTGGGCCGGGTCGGCATCCCGCAGCCGGCCCGCCGCTTCGACCAGTACCCGCACGAGTTCTCCGGGGGCATGCGGCAGCGGGCGATGATCGCGATGGCGCTGGTCAACGACCCGGACCTGGTGATCGCCGACGAGCCGACCACCGCGCTGGACGTGACGGTGCAGGCGCAGATCCTCGACCTGCTGGCCGACCTCCAGGCCGAGTTCCACTCCGCGATCATCCTGATCACCCACGACCTGGGCGTGGTCAGCCAGGTCGCCGACGAGGTGCTGGTCATGTACGGCGGGCGGGCCGTCGAGCACGGCAGCGTCGAGCAGGTGCTCCGCCGGCCGCAGCACCCGTACACCTGGGGTCTGCTCTCCAGCGTGCCCTCGCTGCACGGCGACGCGGACGCGGACCTGGTGCCGATCAAGGGCAACCCGCCCAGCCTGATCAACCTGCCGTCCGGCTGCGCCTTCCACCCGCGCTGCCGGTACGCCGGCCGCAACGGCGACCGGTCCCGCACGGAGGTCCCCGAGCTGCGCCCGGCGGGCGCGCCCGGCCACCTGGTGGCCTGCCATCTCTCCGCCGACGACCGGACGCTGCTGTACGCGGAGGACATCGCCCAGGTGGGAGTGGCCCGATGAGTAGTGCCCAGGCGGACACGGTGCCGGTGCGACCGGCCGAGACCGGGGAGCCGCTGCTGCGGGTGCGCGGGCTGGCCAAGCACTTCCCGGTGCGCAACGGTCTGCGGCGCACCGGACTGGTCCGGGCCGTGGACGGGCTCGACTTCGACGTGCGGCCGGGCGAGACGCTCGGCCTGGTGGGCGAGTCCGGCTGCGGCAAGACGACCACCGGGCGGATGCTGGTCCGGCTGCTGGAGCCCAGCGCGGGGAGCATCGAGTTCGCCGGGCGGGACATCACCCACGCCGGGCGCCGGGAGCTGCGTCCGCTGCGGCAGGACCTCCAGATCATCTTCCAGGACCCGTACGCGTCGCTGAACCCCCGGCACACGGTCGGCCGGATCATCGCGATGCCGTTGCAGGTCAACGGGATCGACCCGCCGGGCGGGGTGAAGAAGCGGGTGCAGGAGCTGCTGGAACTGGTCGGGCTCAACCCGGAGCACTACAACCGGTACCCGCACGAGTTCTCCGGCGGCCAACGGCAGCGCATCGGCATCGCCCGGGCGCTGGCCCTGCGGCCGAAGCTGATCGTCGCCGACGAACCGGTCTCCGCCCTGGACGTGTCGATCCAGGCGCAGGTGGTCAACCTGCTCCGCGATCTGCAACGCGACCTGGACCTGGCGTTCGTCTTCATCGCCCACGACCTGGCCGTGGTGCGGCACTTCTGTCAGCGGGTCGCCGTCATGTACCTCGGCAAGATCGTCGAGATCGGCGACCGGGACGACATCTACGAGCGCCCGCAGCACCCGTACACCCGGGCGCTGCTCTCGGCGATCCCGGACGTCACCAAGCTCGGCCCGGCCGGCCGGATCCGGCTGGCCGGCGACGTGCCCACCCCGCTCAACCCGCCGTCGGGCTGCCGGTTCCGCACCCGCTGCTGGAAGGCGCAGGACGTCTGCGCGACCCAGGAGCCGGCGCTGGTGCCCCGCGACGGCGGCGGCCAGGCCGCGGCCTGCCACTTCCCGGAGCAGGGGCCGGTCGGGGCGAGCCCGGCCGTCGGAGCGGTGGGCGCGGACCCGACCGGCGGGTCGGGAACGACCGGCGCGGGCGTCGAGGAGGTGTCGAGATGAGCATGTCCCCGGTGGAGGGCGTGGCGCTGGTCGAGATCGAGTCGGGCGGCGACGCCGACGCGCCGAAGGTGAAGGGCTTCGTCGGCCGCTCGCCCGGCCAGCTCGCCCTGATCCGGCTGCGCCGCGACCGGACGGCGGTGGTCAGCGGGGCGATGCTGGTCGTCTTCGTGCTGGTGGCGCTCGCCGCGCCGCTGATCGAGGCGCTCTACGGGATCAGCCCGCGCGACCAGTTCCAGAACAAGCTGGACGGCTTCGGCATGCCGCTCGGCTACGCCGGCGGCGTGTCGGGCGACCACTTCTTCGGGCTGGAGCCCAACCTCGGCCGGGACATCTTCATCCGGCTGATCTACGGCCTGCGCACCTCCCTGCTGATCGCCTTCGCGGCGGCGGTGATCACGGCGGTGCTCGGCATCGCGCTCGGCGCGCTCGCCGGCTACCTCGGCGGCTGGTTCGACACGGTGATCAACTGGATCACCGACCTGACCCTGGCCATGCCGTTCCTGGTCATCGCGCTGGCCCTGACCCCGACCCTGACGCTGCGCTTCTACGGCGAGCGGGACGCGGTCGACCCGGCCTTCGGGGTCGGGGTGCTGATCGCGGTCTTCGCGATCTTCGGCTGGACCAGCACCGCCCGGCTGGTCCGGGGACAGGTGATCGCGCTGCGCGAGCGGGAGTTCGTGGAGGCCGCGAAGGCCAGCGGCGCCGGGCTCGGGCACATGGTCTTCCGGCAGCTGCTGCCGAACATCTGGGCGCCGATCCTGGTGTCGTTCTCGCTCGCGGTGCCGCAGTTCATCACCAGTGAGGCGGCGCTGTCGTTCATCGGCGTCGGGCTGACGGAGGAGACGCCGAGCTTCGGTCGGATGATCTACCAGAGCCTGGACTACCTCCAGACCGACCCGGCGTTCGTCTTCTTCCCCGGCATCACGATCTTCGCGCTCGTGTTCGCGTTCAACCTCTTCGGCGACGCGCTGCGCGACGCGCTCGACCCGAAGTCGTCCCGGTAGGGGTGGTCCGATGGCGCGCTTCCTGATCAAGCGGATCTTCTCCGCGGTGCTCACCCTCTTCGCGGTGAGCGTGCTGACCTTTCTGATGTTCTTCGCGCTGCCGCGCGACCCGGTCACCGGCATGTGCCCGAAGAACTGCAACCCCGAGCGGCTCGAGCGGGTCCGCGAGGAGCTGGGCCTGCGCGACCCGCTCATCACCCAGTACGCCGGCTACATGAAGGGCATCTTCACGGGCCGCGACCTGGGCAGCGCCCAGGGCGGCAGGTGCGACGCGCCCTGCCTGGGCTGGTCGTACGTCAACAACGAGGCGGTGCTGGACACCATCACCCGGGTGCTGCCGGTGACGCTGAGCATCGTGCTCCCGGCGGCCATCCTCTGGCTGCTGCTCGGGGTCGGCCTCGGCATGGTCTCGGCGCTGCGCCGGGGCACCTGGCTGGACCGCGCGGCGATCGGCTTCTCGCTGACCGGCGCCTCCCTGCAGCTCTACTTCGTCGGGGCGGTGCTGCTGCTGGTCTTCGTCTACAACCTGCGCCTGCTGCCGGTGCCGAGCTACACGTCGTTGCTGGACAGTCCGGTGAAGTGGGCCAGCGGGCTGGTGCTCTCCTGGGTCGCCCTGGCCTTCCTCTTCGCCGCGATCTACGCCCGGCTGTCGAGGGCGCAGATGCTGGAGACGCTCTCGGAGGACTTCGTCCGCACCGCGCGGGCGAAGGGCCTGGCCAAACCCAAGGTGTACGGGCGGCACGCGCTGCGTGCCGCGATCACGCCCGTGGTCACCATCGCCGGTCTGGACGTCGGGGCGGCGCTGGGCGGCACGGTGATCACCGAGACCACGTTCGGCCTCCAGGGGCTGGGGCGCACCGCCGTCGAGGCGGTGCGGGCCGGCGACCTGCCCACGATCATGGCCACCGTGCTCATCTCGGCGGTCTTCGTGGTCCTCGCCAACGTGCTGGTCGACCTGCTCTACGCCGCCATCGACCCCCGCGTACGGCTGGGCTGACCTGCCGTGCCGGCCGCCGGGCCGGAGCGGGACGTCCGCCGGCCGGACGGCGGTGAAATTTATCGACAACTGTTACACAACTTGTAGGTTTTCTTCTTTACGATCCTCGGGACGTCGGCGTTCACGCCGGTCACCTGGGTGGAGGAGGTAGGAGATGCGACCACGCGTAGCGGCCGCCGCAGGCGGCGCGATCGCACTGGTTGTGGCACTGGGTGCTTGCTCGGAGAACACGGGCGAGGGCACCACGGTGGACACCGAGCGGAAGCAGACCGGGGTCATCGCGACCGACCCGAAGGATTCCATGGGGCCGGCGGCGGAGGTGCCCGGCGCCCAGAAGGGCGGCACCTTCACCATCATCCGGGAGACCCCGATCTCCCACCTGGACCCGCAGCGGACGTACTCGTTCGCCGGCCTGATGACGTCGCCCCTGTTCTCCCGCTACCTGACCACGTGGAAGGACGACGGCAAGGGCGGCCTGGTCCTCGTCGGCGACCTGGCCGAGACGCCGGGCACCAACGTCAACAACGACTGCAAGGTCTGGGAATTCAAGGTCAAGGACGGCGTCAAGTTCGAGGACGGCCGGCCGATCACCTCGAAGGAGATCGCGTACGGCATCGCCCGCTCCTTCGACCCGGACCTCTCCGGCGGCCCGACCTACATCCAGGAGTGGCTGGCCGACAGCCCGCAGTTCGACACCAAGTGGGACTTCAAGAAGAACAAGACCTCGCTGCCGCCGGGCCTGACCACCCCGGACGCGAAGACCCTGCGCTTCGAGTTCGCCAAGCCCCGCTGTGACCTGCCGTTCGCGGTCTCGCTGCCGACCACCGCGCCGCTGCCGGCCGACAAGGACACCGGCGTCAACCTGGACCACGCGCCGTTCTCGTCCGGTCCCTACAAGATCGCGAAGAACCAGGTCGGCGTGCAGATCACGCTGGACCGCAACCCGCACTGGGACGCGAACACCGACCCGGTGCGGCACCAGTACCCGGACCAGTTCGTCTGGAGCTTCGGCCCGACCGCCGACGCCGCGAACAACCGGGTGATCGCCGACAACGGCGCCGACCAGAGCGCCATCGCCTTCAACTACGTGCCCGCCTCGCTGGTCGCCAAGGTCGCCAACGACCCGGCCCTGAAGCAGCGCAGCATCCTCTCCCCGACGCCGAGCGCCAACCAGCTCGTCATCAACAACCAGCGGGTGAAGGACCTGAAGGTCCGCCAGGCGCTGAACTACGCCATCGACCGCGAGGGCCTGATCAAGTCCGTCGGCGGGCAGACCGTCGCCTCCCCGATGACCACGCTGATGCCGTCGTCGACGATCGGCTACAAGGCGTTCGACGCCTACCCGGCCGGCGCCAACGGCAACGTCGACAAGGCCAAGGAGCTGCTCGGCGGCCAGACGCCGGAGCTGGTCCTCGGCGTCGCCGACAACTCGACCGAGCAGCAGATGGCCACCCAGCTCAAGGGCAACCTGGAGCGGGCCGGCTTCAAGATCACCGTGCGGAACATCCCGGACGACTCGAAGCTCGACGAGATCAAGAAGAAGGACAACCCCTGGGACCTGTACATCGGTAACTGGGCGGCGGACTGGCCGAGCGGCGCCTCGATCCTGCCGGTGCTCTACGACGGCCGCACCATCAAGGCCGAGGGCAACAGCAACCAGTCGTACTTCAACGACCCGGCGATCAACGCCGAGTTCGACCGGATCCTGGCCCTGCCGCCGACCGAGCAGGGCCCGGAGTGGGCCAAGCTCGACGAGCGGATCATGAAGGAGCACGCCCCTGTCGTGCCGCTCTACGTCGACGTGGCCTACCTCGTGCACGGCTCCAAGGCCGGTGGGGTCTTCATCTCCAGCGTCTTCGGCTACCCGTCGTTCGTGAACGCGTTCGTCAAGCAGTAACCCGCACCGCTCCTGGGGCCCCGGTCGACGACGTCGTCGACCGGGGCCTCGTGCGTCCGCCGCCGCGCGTCCCTGTCCCAGGTGGCGGCGGGCGAACCTATCCGAGGTGGCGGCGGACGAAGTCGAGTTCGAGCCTGAGCAGGCGCTCGGCGGTGCCCCCGGCGGCCATGTGGGTCGCCCCGGTCAGCGGGAGCACCGAGTGCGGCCGGCCGGTCGCCAGCAGCGCCGCGGAGAGCCGCAGCGTGTGCGCGGCCACCACGTTGTCGTCGACCAGACCGTGCACCAGCAGCAGCGGCCGGGCCTCGTCCGGCCGCTGCACCGGCTCGCCGGCCAGCTCCACCAGCGAATGGTGCGCGTAGATGTCCGTGCCGTCGTCCGGCAGGCCCAGGTAGCGCTCCGTGTAGGCCGTGTCGTACAGCGCCCAGTCGGTGACCGGCGCCCCGACGATGCCGCACCGGAACAGCTCCGGGTGCCGCAGCACCGCCAGCCCGGCCAGCCACCCGCCGAACGACCAGCCGCGCACCGCCACCCGGTCCAGGTCCAGGTCGGGGTGCTTGCCGGCCAACGCGGTGAGCGCGTCCACCTGGTCGAGCAGGACGACGTCGGCCACCCGCCGGTGGATGGCCTTCTCGAACGAGGGGGCCACGCCCGGCGTGCCGCGGTTGTCGATGGTGACGACCGCGAAGCCGGCGTCGGCCCACCACTGCCGCTCCAGCCACGCCGCGCGGGCCGCCAGCACCTCCTGGTGCCCCGGCCCGCCGTAGACGTCCAGCAGCACCGGCAGCCGCCGGCCGGTGACGTGGTTGTCCGGGTAGAGCACGGCCGTCGGCAGCCGCCGGTCGGTGACCCGCTCCAGCAGCGGCAGCGGAGAATACGGCGGGGTGGCGGCGAGCGAGCGCAGCACGGCGACCTCGTGCTCGCCCCGCCACACCGTCCACCGGGTGCCCGCGTGGTCGAGCGTGGCGCTCCCCACCACCAGCACGTCCGCGCCCACGGCGGCGGTGTGCCAGCCCGGCTCGGTGGTGATCCGGCGGGCGTCGACGCCGCCGCCGATGGTGGTGCGCACCCGGAACAGGTGCCGCTCGCTCGGCTCCCCGTCGCTCGCCTCCACCAGCAGGTCGGCCGGGCCGCTGCCGCCGGGCAGCCGCCCCACCACCCGCCGCACGTAGAGCGACGGCGGGGTGAGCAGGGTGCCGTCGGCGAAGAGGCAGCGGGCGTCGTACCCGTCGTGGGCGAGTTCGCCGCCGACGAGCACCCGGCCGTCCGGCAGGTGCGCCGGGGTGCCGGGGATGGGCTCCACCCAGCGCGGGTCGGCCAGCTCGGCGTGCACCTGGGTCTCGCCGGTGCGCGGGTCGACGGCGAGCACCAGGCCGTGCTGCTGGGAACGGCGCAGCACGGTGATCAGCGGTCCTCCGTCGGCCCAGTGCACGGCGGTCAGGTACGGGTAGGTCTCCCGGTCCCAGTGCACGTCGACCCAGCCGTCGTCGAGGTCCAGCAGGTGCAGGCTGACCTCGGCGTTCGCGCTGCCCGCTCGGGGGTACGCAACCGTGGTCGGCGGGCTCGCCGGGTCGGCCGGGTCGTGCAGGTGCCAGCGCTGGACCCGGGACTCGTCCACCCGGGCGGCCAGCACCGAACGGCCGTCCGGCGCCCACCAGTAGCCGCGGAACCGGTGGAACTCCTCGGCCGCGATGTGCTCGGCCAGCCCCCAGGTGACCCCGGAGTCCTCGCCGGCCAGCAGGGTGTCCGTGCCGTCGTGCTCCACCACCCGCAACTGCCCCCGGCGCACCCCCTCGGCGGCGTCGGTGACGTAGGCCAAGCGCTGTCCGGTGGGGTCGGGCCGGGGGTCGAGCACCGGCCCGACGGTGGCCACCTCGACCACGTCGCCGTGCACCAGGTCGGCCCGGAACAGCCGCCCGGCCAGCGCGAAGACCGCCACCCGCCCGGCGCCGTCCAGCGTGTACGAGCCGATGCCGGAGGCGCTCAGCCGCAGCCGCTCGCGCAGCGCGCGCTCGCCCGGGCTCAGCGCGTCGGCGTCGGCGTCGGCCCCGAGCAGCGCCGCCGGGTCGGCGACCAGCCGCTCCTCGCCGGTCGCCACGTCGAGCAGCCAGAGTGCGTCGGCCGGGTCCTCCGGGCCGGCCGAGCGCAGGAAGACCACCCGGGAACCGTCGTCGGCCACGGTGACCGCCCGCGGCGCCCCGCGGCTGAACCGGCGGGTGCGGGCGGCCAGCTCCGGAAAGTCCACAGCCCCGATCGTAGAGCGGCGACCGGGGGTGATGTGGCCGACCTGCGCGGACGCGTCAGGGCCGGCGGAAGGGAACCGCCGGATAGAGTGACCGGCGTGACGACGCTGCCTGACCGCCGCCTCCTGCTGGTCCACGCGCACCCCGACGACGAGTCCATCGGTACCGGCTCGACGATGGCGCACTACGCCGCCGCCGGCGCCCACGTCACCCTGGTGACCTGCACCCTCGGCGAGGAGGGCGAGATCCACGTGCCGGCGCTGGCCCAGCTCGCCGCGGCCGAGGCCGACCAGCTCGGCGGCTGGCGGATCGCCGAGCTGAACGCCGCCTGCGCCGCGCTCGGCGTCACCGACCACCGCTTCCTCGGCGGCGCCGGCCGCTACCGCGACTCCGGCATGATGGGCCTCGCCACGAACGAGCACCCCCGCGCCTTCTGGCAGGCCGACCTCGACGAGGCCGCCGGGCACCTGTTGGAGATCATGCGGGAGGTACGCCCGCAGGTCATGGTCACGTACGACGACAACGGCTTCTACGGGCACCCGGACCACATCCAGGCGCACCGGGTGGCGATGCGCGCGCACGAGCTGGCCGGCGCGGAGGGCTTCGCCCCGGCGAAGGTCTACTGGACCGCGATGCCGCTCAGCGTGCTGGAGGCCGGCCTGACCCACTTCGCCGAGTCGACGGACAACCCCTTCGCCGGCATCGAGGACATCTCGGAGCTGCCCTTCGGCACGCCGGACGCGCAGATCGCCGCCCGGATCGACGCCACCGACCAGCACGCCGCCAAGGAGGCGGCGATGCGCGCGCACGCCACCCAGATCCCCGACGCCTCCTGGCTCTACACGATCGCCGGCAACTTCGGCAGCGAGTTCATGGGCGTGGAGTACTACACCCTCGCGGTGGGGGAGAGGGGACCGGGCAGCGGCCCGTACGGCTGGGAGGACGACCTCTTCGCCGGGCTCGACGTCGCCGACGGCCCGGGCCGGTCCCAGGTCGCGGCGGCCGGCCTCCGGTGACCCTGCCCGTCGCGTCGATGTCGGCCGCCCCGGAGCAGAGCGCCCCGCCACCGTCCGGACGGTCCCGGCGGCTGCTCGACCTCGCCCTGCGGGCGGCCGGCGGGCTGGTCGCCGTCCTCGCCGGGTCGCTCACCGCGGTCCTGGAGCTGCTGCTGGCCACGCTCCGGGTCGGCGGGCAGCTCATCGGCGTCTCGGTGCTCGTCGCCATCGGCGCGAACATCGCGCTGAGCTGGTTCGCGCACGAGACCGTCGGCCGCCGGTGGGCGGTGGCGCTGCCCGCGACGCCGTGGTTCGTCCTGATGGCGGTCGCGGCGGTCCGCACCGCCGAGGGGGACCTGCTCGTCACCGGCGACAACTGGGTCGGCCTGGCGATGATCGTGGCCGGCGCGATGACCTTCGCGGTGATGGGTTTCCGGCAGATCCTGGCACCGCCACCCGTCCGGTCGGAGGACTGACGACGCACCGGTCGCGGTGGTAGACATTCCTGCCAGGAAGCCCGCCACCGGAGCGGGCGGTACGGCGGGAGGCGTGCGATGAGTGAGCGGTGGCGCGCGATCGGGGTTCTCGCGGTCGCGCTGTTCGCGGTCAACGTGGTCGCCCGGCTGGTCACCCGGTTCGGCTTCGACGGCGACGAGACGGCCGCCGCCGACCGGGTGTCGCTGGGGATGTTCGTGGTGATCGGGCTGGTCCTGGCCGCGGTCGCCTTCGTCTGGGGGAAGCGGCGGCCCGTCGCCGGCTGGGGGGCGGATCTGGCCGCCGCGGTCGGGCTCGCGCTGCTGCTGACGGTGCTGGTCGGGCCGCTGCTGGTCGGCGACAACCCGTTCGGCGGGGGCGCGGGCACCTTCTTCGCCCAGATCTGGCTCTACCTCGCGGCGGCCGGCGTCGGCGTGCTGCTCGGCTACCTGCTCCTCACGGCGCTCGGCCTGGACCACCGCTCGCAGTCGCTCAAGCGGTACGCCGAACTGAGGGCCACCAAGCCCCGCCGCGTCGTCCGCCGCTGACCCGACCCCGCCGGGCCGGGTTTCAGGCCGGCGGCGTGCGGGTGAGGTAGGTGTGGTGGGTGGTGAAGCCGAGGCTGCGGTAGAGGGCCACGGCCGGCGCGTTGCGCTGCTCGACCTGGAGGAAGGCGTGCGAGGCGCCGGTCGCCGCGCCCCAGTCGGCGAGCGCCCGGATGATCCGGCCCGCCAGGCCCTGCCGCCTCGCCTCGGGCAGCACCTCGACCAGGCTGAGCCCGAGCCAGCGCCCCTGCCCGGTGACCGTGCCCCGGCCGATGGCGAGCAGGGTGCCACCGGCGTACACGTGGGCGAAGCGGACCTGGTCCACGGCGGTGAGCACGTGCCGGGCGGCGTCCGGCAGGCCGCCCTTGCGGCCGGCGGCGACGGCGAGCCAGTCGTCCGACGGATCGGCGGCCAGCTCGACCGGCGGCGCTCCGGCGGGCTTCGGCGCGGCCGGCGGCAGCCCCGCCAGCGGCACGGTCTGCACCAGCACGGGCGGCCGGCCGCCCCAGCCGCGGGCGTCCAGCTCCGCGCCGACCGGGGCGGCGAGCGGCAGCGGGGTGTTGACCATCGGCGGCTGGCCGAGGTCGGCGTACCAGCGTTCCACCGCGTCGAGGGCGGCGGGCAGGGGCCGGTCCGGGTCGCCCACGGGCAGCGCCGAGTTGGCCCGGCCGGTCCAGCCGTCGGCGGCGCGCAGCCGCCAGTCGCCGAGCCGCCCCCGGACGGCGGCCGGCCAGGCCTCGTCGGCGGCCAGTTCCAGCTCGACCACCGCCGCGGCGGTGGGCCGGCGCGTCGGCGGCACCCGCTTGGCCCGGTGCACCTCGGCCATCGGGACCCGGAGCCGGCCCTGCGCGGTGGCGAGTGTGAGATGGGTTTCGCTCAGCTCGACCAGTTCGCCGAGGGCGTCCGAGAAGAGCGGCCGACCTTCGCGAATCCCCACGATTCGGCGGACCACGATCCGGTGTCCCACATCCTGCTGTCGGAGCACGATCGACCCCCTCCCCGGCGAGATACTAGGCTCTTACCGTCGCGGGTGATCGCGGCGTGTCTTGCGGAGGAGAAGACCGGTGACCTACATCATCGCCGAACCGTGCGTGGATGTGCTCGACAAGGCTTGCATCGAGGAATGCCCGGTCGACTGCATTTACGAGGGCAACCGGATGCTCTACATCCACCCCGACGAGTGCGTCGACTGCGGTGCGTGTGAGCCGGTCTGCCCCGTAGAGGCGATCTTCTACGAGGACGACGTCCCGGAGCAGTGGAAGGACTACACCGGCGCCAACTACGAGTTCTTCGAGGAGCTGGGTTCGCCCGGTGGCGCCTCGAAGATCGGCAAGGTGGAGAAGGACGCGACCTTCGTCGCCGCGCAGCCGCCGCGCGGCGAGGGCCACTGAACCGGCCCGCGCCGGTCTCGTCGCGGCTGCCGGAGTTCACCTGGGACACCCTGGGCGCCGCGGCCGCACTGGCCGCGGCGCATCCCGAGGGCGTGATCAACCTCTCCATGGGTACGCCGGTCGACGCGGTGCCCGAGGTGATCCGGCAGGCGCTGGCCGACGCGTCGAACGCGCCGGGCTACCCGCTGACCGCCGGCACCCCGGTGCTGCGCGAGGCGATAACGGCCTGGGTGGCACGGGCCTGCGGCACCGGCGTCGACGGCTTCGGCGTGCTGCCGACGATCGGCTCCAAGGAGCTGGTCGGCTGGCTGCCGACGCTGCTCGGGATCGGGCCCGGCGACGTCGTCGTGGTGCCGTCGATCGCCTACCCGACCTACGAGGACGGGGCCCGGCTCGCCGGCGCCACGGTCGTGCGCGCCGACTCGCTGACCGCCGTCGGCCCCACCTCCCGCGTGCGCCTGGTCTGGGTCAACTCGCCGGGCAACCCGACGGGCCGGGTGCTGCCCGCGGCACACCTGCGCAAGGTGGTCGACTGGGCCCGGGAGCGCGGCGCGGTGGTCGCCAGCGACGAGTGCTACCTGCCGCTGGGCTGGTCCGCCGAACCCGTCTCGGTGCTCTCGCCCGAGGTCTGCGGCGGCTCGTACGACGGCGTGCTGGCCGTGCACTCGCTCTCCAAGCGGTCCAACCTGGCCGGCTACCGGGCGGGATTCGTGGCGGGCGACCCGGCGCTGGTGGCGGAGCTGCTCAAGGTCCGCAAGCACGCCGGGATGATCGTGCCGGCGCCGGTGCAGGCGGCGATGGTGGCCGCGCTGCGCGACGAGCGGCACGCCGACGAGCAACGGGAGCGCTACCGCGCCCGGCGGGACGCCCTGCACGCCGCGTTCACCGGCGCCGGCTTCACCGTCGAGCACTCGGAGGCCGGGCTCTACCTCTGGCTGACCCGGGGCGAGGACTGCTGGGAGACGGTCGACTGGCTGGCCCGGCGGGGCATCCTGGCCGCGGCGGGCGTCTTCTACGGCCCGGGTGGCCGGCAGCACGTCCGGGTGGCGCTGACCGAGTCCGACGAGCACGTGGCGGCGGTCGCCGGCCGGCTGAGCGCCTGAGCGCCGAGGCGCGGTCATGACCGACGACGCGTCCCGGCCGGACCCGACCGGACGATGGGCCGGGGAGCGGGCGGCGGTCGTGGGCACCGGCCTGATCGGTGGTTCCGTCCTGCTCCGGCTGCGCGACGCCGGTCTGGACGTCGCCGGGTGGGATCCGGACCCGGCGACCCGCCGGCACGCCCGGCGGCAGGGCGTCGAGGCCCCGGAGACGCTCGACGAGGCGGTTGCCGGCCGCAAAGTGGTCCTGCTCTGCGGCCCGCTGCGCACGCTCTCGGACACCCTGCTGCGGGTCGCCCGGGCGGCCCCGCCCGACTGCGTACTGACGGACGTCGGCAGCACGAAGGCCGAGCTGGCGACCTTCGCCGCCCGGCACGGGCTCGTCGACCGGTTCGTGCCGGGGCACCCGATGGCCGGCGCGGGCTCCGCCGGGCTCACCTCCGCCACGGCCACGCTGCTCGACTCCGCCGCCTGGGTGCTCTGCCCGTCCGCGGGCCCGGCGACGGCCGCGTTCCGGTGGCTCGCCGGCCTGGTCATCGACGTGTTTCGCGCCCGGGTGGTGCCGATGTCCCCGCAGGAGCACGACCAGGCCGCCGCGCTCGCCTCCCACGTCCCGCACCTGCTCGCCGGGGCGTTGGCGGGGGCGGCGCAGCGCAGCGCCCTGCGAGACGCGGTCCTCGCCCTCGCCGCCGGGAGCTTCCGGGACGGCACCCGCGTCGCCGGCACCCCGGCCGTGCGTACCGCGAACATGCTGCTCGGCAACCGGGACCGGGTGCTGGCCGAGTTGGCCGGCGTCACCGCCTTCCTCGGCGGGCTGACGGACGCGCTGCGGGTCGGTGACGCGGCATCCCTGATCGCGCTGTACGACGAGGCCGGGAAGGCCCGCTCCGCGCTGCTCGCCCGCCCGTTCGACACCCTCGTCCGGGAGTTCCCGACCGCCGGTGACCATGCCGCCGAGGTGGCCTGGCTGCGGCGGCTGGGGGCAGACGGGGGACACCTGAGCACCTGCCGGGACGTGGCCGGCACGGTCGCCTACACCGCGCACGTCCCGGCGGGCCCCGCGCCGGCCTGAGCTCCTTCCGGATTCCGCGCCCGACCGCGACGGCGGGCGAACGGCCCGCTCCCTTCGCGCTCGCGCCAATCGGCGGTGGTCCGGGACGGCGGGCGGACCGGTGGGAGCGCGGTTAGGGTGAGGGCATGGTGGACGGACCGGTGGTGGTGGTGCGCGGCGAGGCGTACCGGGAGGTCGCTCCGGAGATCGCCCGGTTCGCGGTGACCGCCAGGGCGCGCGACCGGGACCGGGAGGCCACGCTGACCCGGCTGGCCGAGCGGGCCGCCGCCGTCCGGGTGCTGCTCGACGGCGAGGGCCCCGGCATCGACCGGCGGGAGACCGGCGAACTCCAGGTCAGGCCGGAGACCCGGCGCTCCGGGGAGCGGGTGGTGGCGTACAGCGGCAGCGTGACCACCACCGTGACGGTCAGCGACTTCACCGCCCTCGGCGAGCTGATGCTGCGCCTGGCCGACCAGGACCAGGTCGAGGTGGCCGGGCCGTGGTGGTCGCTGCGGCCGGGCAGCCCGGCCCACCGGGAGGCCCGGCACGCCGCGCTCGCCGACGCGCTGCTGCGCGCCCGCGAGTACGCGGAGGCGCTCGGCGCCCGGGTGACCGCACTGATCGAGCTGGCCGACGCGGGCGCGGCGGAGCAGCCGATGATGAGCCGGATGGCGTACGCGATGGACGGCGCCGAGAGCAGCCCGCCGGAGCTGGAACTCGACCCGCAGCCGCAGACCGTACACGCCGCGGTGCAGGCGCGGTTCGCGATCAGCGAGCCGGTCCTCGGCTGATGGCCGGCGCCCGGGTCGTCGGGACCGACGAGCTGGTGGCGCGGGCGCGGGCCCTCGCCGAGGCCGGCCCGCGGCAACTGCTCGGCATCGCCGGGCCGCCCGGTGCCGGGAAGTCGACGCTGGCGGAGCGGATCGTCGAGGCGGTCGGTCCGACGGCCCGGCTGGTGCCGATGGACGGCTTCCACCTCGCCCAGGCCGAGCTGCGCCGCCTGGGCCGGGCGGAGCGCAAGGGCGCCGTGGACACCTTCGACGCCAACGGCTACGTCTCGCTGCTGCGCCGCCTGCGCCGGCTGGAGCCGACGGCGGTCTACGCGCCGGCGTTCCGCCGGGACCTGGAGGAGCCGGTGGCGGGCTCGATCGAGGTGCCGCCGTCGGTGCGGCTGGTGGTCACCGAGGGCAACTACCTGCTGGTGGCGGCGACGCCCTGGGACGAGGTGCGGCAGCTGCTGCACGAGGCGTGGTTCCTCGACCTGGACGCCGAGCTGCGGTTGCGCCGGCTGACCGTCCGGCACGAGGCGTACGGGCGGTCGGCGGAACAGGCCCGGGCGTGGGCGACGGGCAGCGACGAGACCAACGCCACCCTGGTGGCCGGCACCGCGCACCGTGCCGACCTGGTCGTCCGGCTCGCCGAGCCGCCCCCCGTCGAGCCGCACGGCCGCCCGGCGAAGGTTGAGTCGCACCGGCCGCCCGGCGAAGGCTGAGGCGGGCCGGGCAACCGGCGGAGGCCGAGGTGGATCGGCGGCCGTCGCCGGGGCGAGCCGGGTCAGCCGGGGCCGCGCCGGGGTGCCGGGACGCCCCGGCGCAGCAGCCCCGCCACCCGCGAGCGTTCCCGGTGGAACTCGGGGGCCTCCGGGTAGCCGCTGTGGTTGCGGATCGGCGGGTCGGCCACCTCCCCGTCGCTGGGGTGCAGCGCCTCCGGGTCGCGTACGGGCACGTTCCGATCGCCCGCCGTGACCGGCCAGCCGAGCGGGTCGGTGTCCCGCCAGAAGTTGGTCCAGCGGACCCGGCCACCGGGCGTGGTCAGCGCCTCGGCCAGCGCCGGCAGCCGCTCCGGGCCGAAGTACCCGGGGAAGACCCGCCCGTAGAGCCGGGTCAGCTGGCAGCCGTACGAGAGGAACCAGATCCGCCGGCGCGAGCGGGCGGGCAGCTGGAGGATCACCGCCGCGCAGATCACCGTGCCCTGGCTGTGCCCGGAGAGGATGATCCCGTCCACGCCCCGGGGGTCGTGTTCGGCGAGCGCCAGCAGCCCTGCGGTGCGGGTCTGCAACTCGGGCACGGCCCGCTCGGCGTAGCTGGGCGGGGCCAGCGGGTGCGCGGTCCGGGGCCAGAAGGTGCCCACGTCCCAGACCACGCCGACCGAGCGGCGGACGAGGTCGTTGCGGTAGACCAGCAGGCCCACCGTGGCGATCAGCACCGGCAGCCAGCCGAGCAGCCGGCCGCCGACCTCGGAGATCCATTCGACCACCGCGGCGCCGCCGGTCGCTCGCGTGGGGTGCGGCGGGTCGCGGGAGAGCAGGGCGGCGCAGCCGAGGGTCGCCAGCACGGCCGACACGGCGGCGTAGCAGCCGACCAGCCGCACGGCGTGCTCGCCGACCAGCCGGTGCAGCGCCCGCCACGCGCTGACGTCGCGGCAGCGCCGCAGGTCGTGCGCGGAGAGCGGGGCGTCGGTCCGTGCCGTCGCCGCCGCGTACTCGTGGCGACGGAGCCGGAGGTAGAGCAGACCGGCCCGGGCGAGGGTGGCGGCGAGCACGAGCAGGGCGACGGCGAAGACGAGCCCGGCCCACAGCACGGGAACCGGGGGCACCACGGGGGAGAGCCCGCGCGGTGCCGGGCCGCCGTCGAGCCGGCCGGTGACCCAGTAGAGCAACCCGGCGCTGTAGGAGACGCAGAGCATCCAGCCGAAGCCGGCGATCACCGCCGGAGCCCGGCCGCCCCAGGCCAGGTCGGTGTGGGGCTCCGGCGGCTGTCGTTCGGTCGGCGACCCGACGCGCGGCAGCAGCAGGCCGGTGGCGGCCAGGGCGACGACCGGGACGACGACCGTCCAGAACTCCAGCGCTGCGGGCGCGGGCGGCAGCCCGGGCAGCCAACCGGTGAACCAGGCGAACACGAGGGGGAGCAGCAGGGCGGCCGCCGCCGGCGCGGCCAGCGCCCGCCGGCCGGACCGGGCCACCGACCCGATCGCGATCAGCAGCAGCAACTGCCCGGTGCCCAGCCAGGCGACGATCCAGTCGAGGCCGGGCAGCGACCGGTCGGCCGTACAGGTCGGCGCGACGGGATGCAGGGCGCAGCCGGGCACCCGGCGCAGGTCGGCCAGGGGGGTGCCGGCGGGACCGTCGGGCAGCAGCAGGATCAGCACCGTCCCGACCAGCCCGGCGCCGGTGAGCACGGCGACCGCGACGCTCCATCCGCCGAGCGGGGTGGCCCCCGCGCGCCGGGTCAGCCCGGGCCGCGCGAGCGCCACGACCGCGACCAGCACGACGGCGGCGAGCGCCGCCACGGTGGGCCAGGCGACGGCCGCGCGGCCGTCCCGGGGCGGGTCCACCGCGAGGACGGCACCCAGCGGTACGGCGGCGGCGACGACCACGCCGGTGCACAGGTGCAGCACGGCGCCCCTGCGCAACTGGCCCTCGCCGGTCCAGAAGGTGCGGTCCTGCAACGGGTTGTCGGGCGGGCCGGCCGGCGATTCGAGGGCGGCCGCATCCGCCTCGGGGCGATCCGGCCCGTCCGTCGGGGCCCCGACCGGCTGCGGGTCGCTCGGCGGGGGAACCGGTTCGGCGGGCATCTGTGCCTCGTACTGGTAGGTCCGCCAGCTCACGAGCCCGAGCAGGGCCAGCACGCCGAGCGGCACGAGCAGGCCGACGGCCAACGGCCTCGCGCCCTCGCTCCACCAGCCCCGCCCCAGGAACTCCCAGGGGCCGGGGATCCGGCGCAGGCATTCGTCGTCGACGCACTGCCAGCCCACGAGGTCGACCCCGACGGCGGTGAGGGTGAGGGCGAAGGTGCCGGTGAGACTCAGGCAGAACAGCCGGACCAGCCAGGCCGTGATCCCCGAGGTGCTGTGCCAGCGTTCGGTGCCGGGATCGGCCGGGATGGACGGCCGGGCGTGCAGCGCGACGTTGGCCAGGGTGAACGGGAGCAGCAACGTCCACAGTGCGCGCTCCACGTCCCGCGCGGTCCGCGCGCCGGAGGTCAGCTGCCCCCAGCTGTACGCCTCCACGACGACCGGGTCGGCCGGCTCGGCGACGGGGGAGCGGTAGAAGCCGGTGACCGGCCCGCCCGCGACGAGCCACGGCGGGGGCGGCGCGTCGGCCCCCGGTGCCGGGCGCAGGCCGAGGATCTGACCGGGGGGCGTGTTGGAGACCCCGTGCACGCGCAGTTCGAGCACCCGACCGACCATCCCCGCCTCCCGGTGACGACGTCACCACCCACAGTGCCGCGCGCCGGGGCGACCGCGCCAGTGTCGGGAGGGTGTTTGTGCAGGTGGCGGGCTTGATGGTGGTCAGTCGAGCTGGCGTACGACCCGGGCCGGGTTACCCACGGCGACGACGTTCGCCGGCAGGTCCTTCGTCACCACGGCACCCGCGCCGACGACGGTGTTCTCCCCGATGGTGACGCCGGCGAGCACGATGGCCCCGCCGCCGAGCCAGACGTTGTCGCCGATGGTGATCGGTTTGGCCGCCTCCCACTTGTCGCGGCGGGGCCCGGGCTCGACGGGGTGGGTGGGGGTGAGCAGTTGCACGTTCGGTCCGATCTGGACGTCGGCGCCGATGGTGATCGGGGCGACGTCGAGCAGGACCGCGTTGAAGTTGACGAAGCTGCGCGGCCCGATCCGGACCTGCCAGCCGTAGTCGACGTGAAGCGGCGGTCGGACCCAGGTGCCCTCGCCCACCTCGCCGAGCAGGTCGCGCAGGGCCGCGAGCCGGGCCTCGGGCTCGGCGGCCGGGCTGGTGTTGAAGCGCTCCATCAGCCGCGTCGCCCGGTCGAGGTCGGCGGCGATCTCCGGATCGTCGGCGACGTAGGGCTCGCCGGCCAGCATGCGTTCCTTCATGGAGGTCATGAACCGATCATCTCCGAGGGGCGGTGCTGTCCGTTGGCTGGTCCGTCATCTTCGCGACTTCATTTTGCATACCCGGTATGCAACCCTGATGACTGTCAATGCGTCTCTCCCTACAGGTAGTAACGCCCGACGAGGAGGATCCGTTGCAGCGAAGAAGACTGTTCGGTCTCGGCCTGGTGCTCGGCATGGTGCTCGGCACCCCCGGCATGGCCGTCGCCCAGAAGCCCGCCGCCCCGACCGTCCGTCCTGACGCGACCCCGCCGTCCCCGGCGGCGGGCGTCGGCAACCGCCCGGCCACCGTCACCCTGCTCACCGGCGACCGGGTCACCCTCAGCGGCTCCCGGGCCAGCGTGCGCCCCGCGCCCGGGCGCGAGGACGTCCGCTTCCTGACCCGACGGGAGCGGAGTCACCTCTCGGTCGTACCCGAGGACGCCCTGGCGCCGATCCGGGACGGGCGGATCGACCGGCGGCTGTTCGACGTCACCGAACTGGTCGCCGCCGGCTACGACGACGCCCGGCGCGACGACCTGCCCCTGCTGATCACCGGCGGCACCGGCGCGGCCCGGCGCTCCGCCGTGCCCGGCGGGGTGACGGTCACCCGCGAGCTGCCCGCCGTCGGCGGGCTCGCCGCCACGGCGAGCAAGCGGCGGGCCGCCGAGGTCTGGGCGGCGGTCACCGCCGCCGGCGCGAGGGTCGGCGCGGCAGGGGGTGCCGACCGGATCTGGCTCGACGGCCGGCGGCAGCTCACGCTCGACCGCAGCGTGCCGCAGATCGGCGCGCCGGAGGCACACCGGGCCGGCTACACCGGCCGGGGCGTGCGGGTCGCGGTGCTGGACACCGGGATCGACGCCACGCACCCGGACCTGGCCGGCCGGGTGGCGCAGGTGCGGAACTTCACCGAGGAGACCGCGCCGGGCGACGTCGTCGGGCACGGCACCCATGTCGCCTCGACGATCGCCGGCAGCGGCGCCGCCTCGGGCGGCCGGATGCGGGGCGTGGCCCCGGACGCGACACTTCTCGACGGCAAGGTCTGCGAGACGTACGGCTGCCCCGAGTCGGCGATCCTCGCCGGCATGCAGTGGGCCGCCGTCGAGCAGCGGGCCCACGTGGTCAACCTCAGCCTCGGCGGCTTCGACACCCCGGAGGTCGACCCGCTGGAGGAGGCCGTCAACACGCTCACCGCGCAGACCGGCGCCCTCTTCGTCATCAGCGCCGGCAACTCCGGCCGGTTCGCGCCGGTCAGCTCCCCCAGCACCGCCGACGCCGCCCTCTCGGTGGGCGCCGTCGACCGGGACGACAGCCTCGCCGACTTCTCCAGCCGTGGCCCCCGCACCGGTGACGACGCGCTCAAGCCCGACATCACCGCCCCCGGGGTGGGGATCGTGGCGGCGCGCAGCCGCGACGGGGTGATCGGCGAGCCGGCCGGGGACGGGTACGTGGAGATGTCGGGCACCTCGATGGCCGCCCCGCACGTCAGCGGCGCGGCGGCGCTGCTCGCCCAGAAGCACTCCGACTGGAAGGCCGACCGGCTCAAGGCCCTCCTGATGTCCTCGGCGAAGCCGCGCCCCGAGCTGACCGCGTACGAGCAGGGGGCCGGGCGGGTCGACCTGGCCGACGCGATCTGGCAGACGGTGACCAGCGACCCGCCGAGCGTGTCGCTCGGGCGGGCGCTCTGGCCGCACGGCGACGACACCCCGATCACCCGCACGGTGACCTGGCGCAACGACGGCGCGACCACGACCGACCTGGACCTGACCGTCGAGGCGACCGGCCCGGACGGCAAGCCGGCCCCGGCCGGCATGTTCACGCTCGGCGCGAGCCGGATCGCCGTGCCGGGCGGCGGCACGGCGAGTGCCACCGTCACCGCCGACACCCGGGTCGACGGCCCGGACGGTCACTACACCGGCCGGATCGTCGCCCGCTCCGGCGGCGCGGTGGTGGCCACCACCCCGCTGGCGGTGCACCGGGAGGTGGAGAGCTACACGGTGACCGCCCGGCACCTGAACCGCGCCGGCACGCTCGCCGGCGAGCACAGCACCACGCTGGTCTCCCTCGACGAGCTGAACCCGTACGACCTGTACGACGCGGACGGCACCGCCGAGCTGCGGGTCCCCAAGGGCCGGTACGGGCTGGTCAGCTACGTGTTCGACGTGGACGGCGAGGAGGTCGTCGCGGCCACCCAGCTCGTCCAGCCGGAGCTGGTGGTCGGCGGGGACACGCGGATCACCCTCGACGCCCGACGGGGCAGGCCGGTCAGGATGAGCGTCCCGCAGCGCTCGGCCACCCCGGCGCTCGTCGCCACCGAGGCGAGCTTCCTCGCCGAGGCGGGCAGCTACACGTTCGGCCTGCTGGACTCCGACTTCGACGGCATCTTCACCGGCGGGCTCGGGCAACCGGTGCCCGGGCACCGGTTCGTCGCCGCGGTCAGCAGCCAGTGGGCCGACCTGGGAGCGGCGAGCAGCCCCTACCTCTACGCCCTCAGCGAGGCCGTGCCGGGCCGGATGCCGACCGGCTTCGTCCGGCACTACCGCGCGAAGGACCTGGCCACGGTCACCCACCGGTTCAACGGCGGCAGCCCGGGGCTGGTCACCGACCGCCTGGTCTTCGCGCACCGGGATCCCGACCTCGGCGGCTGGGCGGTCGGCCTGCCCACCGCCACACCGGGACAGCGCGTCGAGCGCTACAACACCCGGGGCGTGCGCTGGTCCTCCTGGCTGGAATTCGGGGTGCCGACCCCGGACGGCTGGAACGACACCAAGGCGATCCTGTTCTCCGAGGAGCGGAGCCTGCGGGCCGGCCGGCACTACCGGGAGAGCTGGAACAGCGCACCGTACGGGCCGTCGTTCCCGGCGGCCGGGATCACCCGCCAGGGCGACCGCATCGAGGTGGACCTGCCGCTGCACAGTGACGCCGAGGGGCACCCCGGCGGCTCGGTCGCCGACACCTCCCGCACCGCCCTCTACCGCGACGGGGTGCTGGTAGGGGAGAGCGAGGCACCGGCGTACGGCGGGTTCGACGTGCCGCCGGGCGCGGCCGACTACCGGCTGGAGGTGTCGTCGAAGCGGAGCTTCACCGACCTCGCCACCGAGGTGGCGGCCACGTGGACGTTCCGGTCCCGGCACGTCGCCGGGGACGACCCGGCCGCGTTGCCGGCGTCGGCGATCCGGTTCGCGCCCCGGCTCGACCGGGACAACGCCGCTCCGGCGGGCCGGAGCTTCGTGATCCCGGTCCAGGTGCGGCGGCAGCCGGGCGCGCCCTCGGCCCGGGTCGCCGCGCTGACCGTCGACGTCTCGTACGACGGCGGCAAGACCTGGCAGCCGGCCCGGGTCCGGCCGGGCGGCCAGGGCTGGACGGCCGTCGTCGAGCACCCCGCCGGCACCGGGCACGTCTCGCTGCGGGCCACCGCCCGGGACACCGCCGGCAACACGGTCACCCAGCGCGTCATCCAGGCGTACCGCCTGCGCTGAGGCGTACCCCCGCCGGGTCCGCGACCGACCGCGGGCCCGGCGGGGGCGACCGTCAGTCGTTGGCGTGCAGCGCGGCGTTCAGCTCGATGCCCCGGCCGGTGCGCGGCTTCGCCTCCAGCGCGCCGGTGACGGAGTTGCGCCAGAACAGCAGGCCGTCCACCCCGGACAGCTCGCGGGCCTTGACCACCCGGCCGTCCGGCAGGGTGACCTTCGAGCCGGCGGTGACGTAGCAGCCCGCCTCCACCACGCAGTCGTCGCCGAGCGAGATGCCGATGCCGGCGTTCGCGCCGAGCAGGCTCCGCTCGCCGATGCGGACCTTGTCGGTGCCGCCGCCGGAGAGGGTGCCCATGATCGAGGCGCCGGCACCGACGTCGGAGCCGTCGCCGACCACCACGCCCTGCACGATCCGTCCCTCGACCATCGAGGCGCCGAGCGTGCCGGCGTTGAAGTTGCAGAAGCCCTCGTGCATGACCGTGGTGCCGGCCGCCAGGTGCGCGCCGAGGCGCACCCGGTCGGCGTCGGCGATCCGCACGCCCGAGGGCACCACGTAGTCGGTCATCCGGGGGAACTTGTCCACCCCGTACACGGCCAGGTGGCGGCCGGCGGCCCGCTCGATGACCCGCAGCTCGTCCACCCGCTCCGGGGGGCACGGTCCGGCGGAGGTCCAGGCCACGTTCGCCAGCTTGCCGAAGATGCCGTCGAGGTTGAGCTCGTTGGGCCGCACCAGGCGGTGGGAGAGCAGGTGCAGCCGCAGGTACGCGTCGGCGGCGTCCTTGATCGGGTCGTCCAGCGAGCCGATCACGGTGACCACCTGGACGGTACGCAGCCCGGGCAGCGCCCGGTCGCCGACGGCCCCCGGCGGCAGGTCCAGCACGTCCGCCTCGTCCTCGCCGGCGACCAGCGGCAGCTCGCCGAGGCCCAGCTTGCCGGTCGGGTACCAGGTGTCGAGCACCTGGTCGTCAGCGGTCACGGTGGCCAGGCCGATGCCCCAGGCGGATTCGGACGTCACTGATTCACCTCTCGTTCGTGCTGCGGGCGGCGAGCGCGTCCTACCCGGGCCGCCCCGGAACGCTCGCTCCGCGCGCTCGCCAGAACTGACGGTACCGTGCGAACCATGGAGAACCCGCTGACCCCCGAGGTCCTGGCCGATCCGGTGGCGCTGACCCGTGCGCTGGTCGACATGGAGTCCGTGTCCCTCAACGAGAAGGCGATCGCCGACTGCGTGGAGGAGGTGCTGCGGGGCGTACCGCACCTGACCACGTACCGGCACGGCAACACGGTCATGGCGCGGACCGACCTGGGCCACGACCAGCGGGTCGTGCTCGCCGGTCACCTGGACACCGTGCCGTTGAACAACAACTTCCCGTCGACCATGCGCGGCGACCTGATGTACGGCTGCGGCACCTCGGACATGAAGTCCGGTGTGGCGTACGCGCTGCACCTCGCGGTGAGCCTGCCGAATCCGCGCTACGACGTGACGTACTTCTTCTACGAGGCGGAGGAGATCGAGTCGAAGTACAACGGCCTCTTCCTGGTCGCCGAGGCGCACCCGGAGTGGCTGGAGGCGGACTTCGCGGTGTTGCTGGAGCCGACGTACGGCATCGTCGAGGCCGGGTGTCAGGGCACCATGCGTTCGGTCGTCACCACCACCGGCGTACGCGCCCACTCGGCCCGCTCCTGGCACGGGGTGAACGCGATCCACGCGGCCGGCGAGGTGCTCGACCGGCTCACCACCTACGAGGCGCGCCGGGTCACCATCGACGGCTGCGACTACCGGGAGGGCATGAACGCCGTCCGCATCCACGGCGGCGTGGCCGGCAACGTGGTGCCCGACCGGTGCGAGGTGGAGGTCAACTACCGGTTCGCGCCGGACCGGACCCCGGCCGAGGCCGAGGCGCACCTGCGCGAGGTCTTCGCCGGCTTCGAGGTGCGGGTCACGGATTCGGCCGCCGGCGCCCCGCCCGGGCTGGAGGCGGCGCCCGCCCAGGAGTTCCTCGCGGCGGTCGGCGCCGCGCCGATCGGCAAGCTGGGCTGGACGGACGTGGCCCGGTTCGCCGCGATGGGCATCCCGGCGCTCAACTTCGGCCCCGGCGACCCCAACCTGGCGCACCACCCGGACGAGCACGTCGAGATCAGCAAGATCCGCGACGGCGCCGCCACCCTGCACCGCTGGCTCGCCTCCGCCTGACGCCCCGTGGGGCGTCCCCCGCATGGACGGAAGGTCCGCGTCGGATGACGCGGACCTTCCGCTCGCGGTGCTGTCGGTGCGGCTCAGACGGTGGTGGACGCGTCGGCGGTGGGCCGGGCGTCGGTCTGGCCGCCCTGGTCGGTGGACGGTTCCATCAGGCGGGCGCGGCGGCGCTCGGCCACCACGTCGCGGATGCGGCGCTGCATCTGCCGCCGGATCCGGATCATCTCGCTGTTGCTGATCACGCTGACTCCTCCCCCGAAGGCGCGCGCCGGGGCATACCCGGTATGTGAATAGTAAGACGTCCGTGCGACCGAATTAGTTGCCCAAGATCCGGAATTATTTTTCGCTCGTCGTCCGGCCCGCTGCTCGGCCCGTCGTCCGCTGCTCGGCCCGTCGTCCGTTGCCCGTTCCGGCCCGTTGCCCGGTGCGGACAGGCGCTCGGCCGCGCCCCGTCCCGCGCCCGGCTCGTGCCCCGTTCCTCGCCCGGCCGGCGCCTTCCTCCGGCCGTCCGGCGCCCCCGGCCGTCGGTCGATGGCGGGCCGGGTCGCGGTGCCGCGCACCTGGCAGGTGCCACTCCACTACGGTTGCTCCCATGGGTCAGAGCAACGGGCGGGAGGCCGGCCGCGAGCCGGGACGGGAGCGGCACCGGGGTGCCGTGACACTGCGTCGGCAGGCGATCACGAGCAGCACCGCCGACCAGCGCCTGCTCGATTCGCGGGGGCGCGGCGACTGGAAGACCAAGGACGCCTGGCGGGCGCTGCGCATCCTCTCCGAGTTCGTCGAGGGCTTCGACACACTCGCCGACCTGCCCCCGGCGGTCAGCGTGTTCGGTTCCGCCCGCAGCCGGCCGGAGAGCCCGGAGTGCCAGATGGCCGAGGCGCTGGGCGCGGCCCTGGCCCGGGCCGGCTACGCGGTGATCACCGGCGGCGGGCCGGGTGTGATGGAGGCGGCCAACCGGGGGGCCAGCGAGGCCGGCGGACTGTCGGTGGGCCTCGGCATCGAACTCCCCTTCGAGCAAGGGCTCAACGAGTGGGTCGACCTGGCCATCGACTTCCGCTACTTCTTCGCCCGCAAGACCATGTTCGTCAAGTACGCCCAGGCGTTCGTCGTGCTGCCCGGCGGGTTCGGCACCATGGACGAGCTCTTCGAGGCGCTGACCCTGGTGCAGACCGGCAAGGTCACCCGGTTCCCCGTGGTGCTGATGGGCGCGGCCTACTGGAGCGGCCTGCTGGACTGGCTGCGGGACACGATGGCCGCCGACGGCAAGATCGGCCCGGTCGACCTGGAACTGATCTGCGTGACCGATGAGGTCGACGCGGCGGTTCGGCACATCGTGGAGGCCGAGGCCGCCCTCAACGTCGAGCAGGAGGCGGTCCGCGAGGAGGCTGTCGCCGTCACCGCCGCCGAGCAGCAGGCCGCCGCCGAGGCGGGCGACGGGAACCGGGACCGCTGACGTGGCGGCGATCTGCGTATTCTGCGCCTCCTCCCGTACGCTCGACCAGCGCTGGCTGGACCTCGCGGCCGAGACGGGCGCGCAGATCGCCCGGCGCGGGCACACCCTCGTCAGCGGTGGCGGGTGCGTCGGCATGATGGGCGCGCTGGCGGACGGGGCACGGGCCGCCGGCGGCCGGACGGTCGGCGTGATCCCGCAGTCGCTGGTCGACCTGGAGGTCGCCGACCTGGCGTCGGACGAGTTGCTCGTCACCGACTCGATGGCCAGCCGCAAGACCCTCATGATCGACAAGTCGGACGCGTTCCTCACCCTGCCGGGCGGGCTCGGCACCCTCGACGAGCTGTTCGAGGTCTGGACGACCGCCACCCTGGCCCTGCACACGAAGCCCATGGTGCTGGTCGACACCGACGGCTTCTACCGCCCGGTGCTCGACTGGCTGGGCGCCCTGGCCGACCAGACCTTCCTGAAGCCCGCCGGCCTGGGCCTGCTCACCGTGACCGACACGGTCCCCGCCGCCCTGGACGCCCTCGAACTCCACCTGACCTGACCCCGCCCCCACCGGCC
>NZ_JBPQTK010000038.1:0-45249 GCF_051386315.1 Micromonospora sp. URMC 107 | reverse complement strand
GCGCTGACCACCCCCCGCTCCCCCTGCTCCCCCGCTGCGGCACGAGGACGCCGGCCGACGGGCCCGCGATCGGCCGTGGCCGCCGCGCGATGATCGGCGCCCGGCACAGGCCCGGCAGCTGCGCGCGCTGACCGGCGCGGTGAGGCTGGAGCGCGCCCGAATTCGGCGACCCATCGCGTGGACCCCGGACCGGAGTTGTCGACTCTCCCGACAACGGAAATGGCCGGCGGCTTCGGGGCGCCATACACCGGTCCACCCACGAATGGCCCACCCCCGACCCATCGGAAGGGACTTCCGTTCCGCCGGGGCAGCCACGCCCGCGACGAGGTCGGCCTTCCGCTGGCCACCCAGGGATAGACCAGCTGCGATGACGCCCGCGTAGACGCCCTGGCCAGGGCGTCTACGCGGGTGCGCCGGCCGCTGGACGGCCGCCTCCCACCCTGGTCGCGGGTGCCCGGTGCACCGCCCGCCGCCCGCCCTGGCGGACCCCTCGCATTCCCATTGATTCTCGCTGTATACCGGCGGATGAACCGTTGCCGACCCCTTGGCAAAGCAACGACGCATTCGCTACCTTCTCTATTGCCGCCAGGGAGCACGGAAGGGAGATGTCGTGACGGCGCACCGTTCGGAAACCAATTCCGCATTCCGTCGTCGCTGGCTCCGAAAGACCGCCGCAGGCGGCTTTCCTGCCCCATCTCCCGAGCAACGAATCCGCGTCCCGGATGCGTTCTCGCGGCACTGAAGTTCCCCCGAACGCCCGTCTCGAACGCCGGCGGAGACGGTCGCGTCCAGGGGTGCACCAAGTCCACCGCGCTGGAGAGGAGGTACACGCCATGGCGTTCGACATCGTTATCGTCGAGACCAACGAGGAAATCCTGAACCACGGGGCTGCCTGACCAGAGCGGTGCCGGACCCGCGCGCGGGTCCGGCACCATTCTGTCCATCGTGCTTCGTCGTCGAAAGGGCACCGGAATGCGTGTACGTCGCCGCGACCAGCTCATCTGCCGCTGGGACAACGATGCGCTGATGGTCGCCCTGCCCGGTCAACGCCGATGGTTGCGCGTCACCCCCGACCTGCTGAACCTGTTGCAGCGGCTGGACGACTTCACCGAGGTCGACGAGGTCGCCGCCCACTTCGGCGGCGAGGCTGCCGACGCCGCCACCCAGGCGGTCCACAAGCTCCGTGAGGCCGGCATCCTCGTCGCCGACACCGACGACGCCGACACCCCGCCCGTCTGGCAGCACTGGGGGCCGATCGCGGCCCGCATGCACACCGAGGCCCGCGACGCCAACTACCTCGTGGACTCGCCGCGACGTGACGCCACCGCCGCGCAGATCGCCGCCGATGGTGAACCTCCGGCACCGTTCAAGCGGTACCCGGACGCCCCGGCCGTGCACCTTCCCCGGCGCAACCTGCCGCTGCGTACGCCCGTCGAGGAGGTGTTCGCGGCCCGGCGCACCCACCGCGCGTTCGCCGGCACCCCCGTCGGCATCGACGCGCTCGCCACCGTGCTGGCCTGCACCTTCGCCCCCCAGCGGTTCCTCGACGGCGGCGCGTTCGGCCCGCAGCAGGGCCGCGTCAGCGCCTCTGCCGGCGGCCGGCACGAGGTCGAGTGCTACGTCGCGGTCTTCGACGTCAGCGGCGTGCCGGCGGGCCTCTACCACTACGCGCCCGAGGTGCACCGCCTCGAACTCCTCGACCCCACCGTCGACCGGCAGCGCATCGCCGACCTGGTCTACGAGCAGGAAGCCTCATACCAGGGGGCCTTCAGCTGCCTCACCACCACCGTCGCCGCCCGCCTGTCCTGGAAGTACCGGCACCCCCGCGCCTACCGGCTGTGGATGTTCGACGCCGGCCACTACGGGCAGACCTTCGCGCTGACCTGCACGGCCCTCGGCCTGGCGCCGTTCCAGACCGTGGCGTTCCACGACAGCCGCGTCGAGGCGATGCTCGGGGTGGACCCCGACGAGGAGTTCGCCACCTACCTGCTCTCCGCCGGCAATCCCGCACCGGATGACGGCGCCCGGGCCGCCGGGCCGGGATATCCCGCACCGGCCCGCCTGGCCGCCAGCGCACACCGGTCACCGGCCGACCTGACGACCGGCCCGGAACAGCTCGGATGAGCCCGACCGGCCGCATCGGCGTCCCCACCGCTGCTCCCGGTGCCGCCCGCCGTGGGGTCCCGCACGGCCCCGCCGCCCGCCCGGTGTCCTTCGGCGGCCCGTCCGCCACCGGCCACCACCGCACGCTCCCCACGCCATGAGCGCACCCACCAGCCCCGCCACCGGCACGGCGGAGAAGCTCAGCCAGCATCCGCGGTTCCTGCGGGTGTGGGCCAGCCAGTCCGCCGGGGCGGTCGCCGACCAGATCCTGCCGGTCGCGTTCGCGCTGCACGCCGTACAACTCGGGGCCGGTGCCGGCACCATCGCCGTCATCCTCGCCGGCCGGGCGATCGCCCTGGTGGTCTGCCTGCTCGCCGGCGGCATCCTCGCCGACCGCGTCTCGCGGCCCCGGATCCTGTTCACCGCCGACCTGCTCCGCACCGCCATCGTCCTCGGCACGCTGCTCGCCCTCGACGATCTGCCCCTCGCCGCGCTCGGCATCGTCACCGCGCTGTCCGGCGTGGCCGAGTCCCTGTCCCGGCCGGCCATGCGGTCCCTGATCCCGGCGCTGCTCCCCGCCGCCCTGCTGGAGCGCGGCAACGCCCTGATGTCCGCCGTGCAGCGCTCCGCGACCCTCCTCGGGGCGCTCGCCGGGGCCGCGATCGTCACCGCCATCGGCATCCACGCCGCGCTGGGCCTGGCCGCCCTCCTGTTCGCGACCGGCGCCCTCGCGGTGCTGGGCGTACGCGACGTCGCCGCCGACAACCGGGCCCGGACCAGCATCCTGGCCGACGCCGCGGCCGGCATCGCCACCGTCCGGCGCCGTCCCTGGGTCGCCGCCGTCATGGCTGCCGTCGCGGTCCAGCTCTTCGCCGGCACCGCGCCCAGCCTGACGCTGCTCCCGCTGATCGCCGCGGACCGCCTCGGCGGCGAACTCGCCTACGGGCTCGTCCTCGCCGCTGCCGCCGCCGGCGCCCTCCCGGCCATCGCGCTGGCCGGGCGGTGGCGGCCCCGGCGGCCCGGCACGGTCAGCATGCTCGCCCTCACCACCTACGCCGCCCTGCCCGCCAGCCTCGCCTTCGCCCTGCCGCTACCGGTCACGGCGCTCTGCTTCGCCCTCGGCGGATTCGTCGTGGAGATCTACTTCATCTCCTGGCTCTCCGCCCTGCAACGCGAGATCCCCGCCGAGGTGCTCGGCAAGACCCTCGCCCTGGACCAGCTCAGCGCCTTCGCCCTGCTGCCGGTCGGTTACGCCCTCACCGGGCCGGCGGTCGCGGCGTTCGGGATCCAGCCCACTCTCATCGCGGCGGCCGCCCTGACGGCTGCGGCCAGCGCCGTCACGCTGCTGGTGCCCGGCGTCAGCACCTTCAGCGACCCCGCCACCGCACCGACGTCGGATGGCGGGGGTCGCCGCGGATCGGGTACGCGGAACGGGGCCGTGACCGGCTGACGGCCACGGCCCGCCGCGTCAGCTGGCGCAGCAGCCGCCGGTCCGACCGCTGGCGGGGGCGGCATCGAGGGTGACCAGGCGCAGCGGGGTGGAGAGCAGGCCCCCGGAGATGCCGGTGGCGAGACCGCGGCCGGCCGGCTCGGCGGCGGGAGCGGGACCGCAGCAGCCGTCGCCGTCGACGGACTCGGCGGGGTTGCTGTTGCACACCCCGGTCTCGGGCAGGTCCAGCTGGACGTCGCGGGCGGCGGCCCAGTCCCCGGCGAGGGCGGCGACGACGGAGCGGACCTGCTCGTAGCCGGTGGCCATGAGGAACGTCGGCGCCCGGCCGTAGCTCTTCATGCCGACCGCGTAGTAGCCGGCCTCCGGGTGGGACAGCTCGTCGACCCCGTGCGGGGGCACGGTGCCGCAGGAGTGCTCGTTCGGGTCGATCAGCGGGGCCAGGGCCCGGGTGGCGCCCATCACCGGGTCCAGGTCCAGTCGCAGCTCGGCGGCGATCGAGTGGTCGGGCCGGAAGCCGGTCGCGGCGACGATCCGGTCGACGGTGATCGACTCCTCGCCGCCGTCGGCGTGCCGGACGACGACCGCGACGCGGTCGTCGGTCGGGGTGAGCGCGTGCACGGAGAAGCCGGTGAGCAGTCGGAGCCGGCCGGCGTCGACGTGCTCGCGCAGCCGGGAGCCGAGGGCACCGCGCGCCGGGAGAGCATCGGCGTCCCCGCCGCCGTAGGTGCGGGCGGGACTGGCCGAGCGGATCGCCCAGGTGACCGTGGTGCCGGGTTCGGCGGCGGCCAGCTCCGCCAGCGACAGCAGCGTGTTCGCGGCGGAGTGACCCGCGCCCACGACGAGGGTGTGCCGGCCGGCGAACCGCGCCCGGTCCGCGCCGAGGACGTCCGGCAGCGCGTGCTCCAGGAGCGCGGCGGCGTCGGCCTCGCCCCGGGCGGGCAGGCCGGAGGCGCCGAGGACGTTCGGGGTGGACCAGGTGCCGGAGGCGTCGATGACCGCCCGGGCGAGGAGCTCGGCGCCGTCCGCGAGGCGGATCAGGAACGGCGTGTGCTCGCGGCCGGCGGTGCGCAGCCGGTCCAGGCCGAGGCGGCTGATCGCCTCGACCCGGGCGCCGTAGCGCAGGTGCGGCTTGAGGGCCGGCAGCTCCGCGAGGGGCTGGAGGTAGTCGCTGACCAGCTCCGCGCCGGTGGGCAGGGCCTCCGGGTCGGGGGCGACCCAGCCGGCGTCATCCAGGAGCCGGCGGGCGGCGGGGTCGATGTCGTAACGCCACGGGGAGAACACCCGCACGTGCCCCCACTGCCGCACCGCCGCGCCCGGGGTGTCGCCGGCCTCCAGGACGGTGAAGGCGATGCCACGCTCGTGCAGGTGCGCGGCGGCGGCCAGGCCCACCGGTCCGGCGCCGATCACCACGACGGGCAGGTCGTTCAGGGTACTCATCAGACAACTCCACTTGGTTAGAAAACTGTCGAATCAAAGGGCTGGACGGGGCCGGCTTCCGGGGACGGGAGCGGTCAGGCGACGACCGGGCTGCGCCGTTCGAGGAGGACGACGTCGCGCCACCGGCCGCGGTGGCGGCCCACCCGTTCGCGAACGCCGATGATGCGGAAGCCGGCCCGCCGGTGCAGGCTGAGGCTGGCGGTGTTCTCCGGGAAGACACCGGACTGGATGGTCCAGACGCCGGCCGCCTCGGTCGAGGCGACGAGCGCGTCCAGCAGGAGCCGGGCCACGCCACGACCCCGCGCCCCGGGGTCGACGTAGACGGAGTGCTCCACCACTCCGGCGTAGACGGGGCGGGTCGAGGTCGGCGAGACGGCGACCCAGCCGACCACGCTGTCGCCGCCGTCGACGGCCACGAAGCGGTGGTCGGGCAGCCTGGCCGCGTCGAAGGCGGCCCAGGTGGGCGCGCATGTCTCGAAGCTGGCATCGCCCCCGTCGAGACCGGCCTGGTAGATCGCCAGCACCCGCTCGGCGTCGCGCGGGCGCATCGGGCGGACCGTGGCGGCGGCCATCAGCAGGCTCCGTCCGGACAGGGGGCGGGGCGGCCCATGACGACGTCGGCGGCGGAGGGGAAGCAACCGACGCAGGCGTCGTTGATGCGGTAGTGGCGGGCGGTGCCGACCGGCTCGACGAGCACGAACCGCACCTCGGTCAGGATCTTCAGGTGCTGGGAGACGGTGGACTGCGCCAGGCCGATCGCGGCGACGATCTCCCCCACACTCATCGGCCGGGCGCGCCGGGCGAGGTATGCGACGATCTGCACCCGGGTCGGGTCGGCCAGGGCGCGGAACCAGGACGCATAGGTCTGCGCCGTGGTCCGGTCGAGCAACTCGTCCACCGCGACTCCTTCTATCGCTTATCGCCGATTGACGATCGAACGCTACCAGGCGAGGGCGCGACGGGTGGTCGCTCCACCGAACCTGTCTTGACGTTCGTCTAAGCAGAAGGTTGCACGTTGATTAGAGGGATGTCAACCTAGAGGCATGTCGAAGCAAGCGGCCCCGCTCCCCCACCTGGACCTGACCGCCGACGCGCCCTGCTGCCCTCCCCTGGCGCAGCGCCGCGTGCCGGCCGGGACGGCCGCGGCGCTCGCCCCCGCGTTCAAGGCGCTCGGGGATCCGGTGCGGTTGCAGCTGATGTCGATGATCGCCTCGGCGGACGGCGGCGAGGCCTGCGTCTGCGACCTCACCCCCGCCTTCGACCTCACGGGGCCGACGATCTCGCACCACCTGAAGACGCTGCGTGAGGCGGGACTGGTGGACGCCGAGCGGCGTGGGACCTGGGTCTACTACCGGGCCCGCCCGGCCCTCCTGCGCCAGCTCGCCGCGCTGCTCACCGTCGAGCCCGCCGCCGCGTCGTAGGATCCCGCCGGAGACTCAGCCCAGATCGGGCGGCCTCGTCACCAGGACGCCTTGCGGACGCCCGGCAGTTCCCCGCGCAGCGCCAGCTCGCGGAACCGCACCCGGGACAGGCCGAACCGGGAGAGCACGCCCCGGGGCCGGCCGTCGACGACGTCGCGGCTGCGCAGTCGTACGGGGCTGGAGTCCCGGGGCATCCGGGCCAGCCGGCGCACCGCCTCCTCCCGTACGGCCGGGTCGGTGTCCGGATGGGCGATGGTCCGCTTGAGCTCGGCGCGGCGCTCGGCGTGCCGGGCGACGAGGTCCTCCCGGCGGGCCTGCCGGCCACCCAGGCTCCTGCGGGCCATCAGCGCGCCTCGCGGAACTCGACGTGCCGGCGCACGACCGGGTCGTACTTGCGCAGGACCAGGCGGTCCGGGTCGTTGCGGCGGTTCTTGCGGGTCACGTACGTGTAGCCGGTGCCGGCGGTGCTGCGCAGCCGGACGATCGGCCGCACGTCGGTCTGGCGGGCCATCAGAGCGTCACCCCCCGGGCGCGCAGCTCGGCCACGACCCTCTCGACGCCCTTGCGGTCCACGCTCTTCAGCGCCCTGGCCGTCAGGGTGAGGCTCACCCACCGCCGCTGCGACGGCAGCCAGTAGCGGTGGTTCTGCAGGTTGGGATTCCACCGGCGACGGGTGCGTCGGTGGGAGTGGGACACGGCGTTGCCGAAGCTCGGCTTCGCCCCGGTGACGTCACAGCGTCGCGACACGGTTGCTCCTTCATGTTGCGGCTCACCATAATGAAACTCGTTTTCATTTTTACATCGGCCGTCCGGGCGGCCGCCAGGCGGGGTGCGGGCGCCCTCCACCGGCACCGGACGAGCCGGAGCGACACCCGACGACCCCGGGGCGCCGCCCACCGACGCGTCGACCGCATGCTTATAATGACAATCATTTTCATCTGAGTCGAGAGGACCGCGATGTCGACGTCTCCACTGGCACCGGCCGACGCCCTCGCCCGTACGGCGGACGCCCGCCCCTCGCTGACCGTGCTCAGTGGCTTCTGGCCGTCCGCCACGTACGCCGTCGCCCGTGCCCTGCTCGCCGCGGACCCGGCGCTGCTGCTGGTCCGGCACGATCTCGCCGGCCTCGGCGCCGGCAGCGTGCACCGCATGGTGCGCGACGGTTCGGGGGTGCTCGAGGACGAGCGGATCACGCTCGCGCACGGCTGCGTCTCCTGCACCCTGCGGGAGGACGTCCTGCCCACCCTCGCCCGGCTGGCCCGCGCACATCCGCGCCGTGACCTGGTGCTGATGCTGCCCGAGGTGGTCGAGCCCGAGGCGGTGGCCGCCGTCTGCGCGCACTGTCTCGTCGACGGCGTGGCGCTGACCGACCTGGTCCGGGTCGACTCCTACGTGACCGTGGTCGACGCCGAACACCTGCTCGACGGCCTGGTCAGCACCGACGACCTCAAGGCCCTCGGGATCCAGGCCGCCGACAACGACCACCGGGCGCTCGCCGACGTCATCGTCCGGCACATCGAGTACGCCGACACCCTCGTCCTGTGGGGACAGTCGCGCGAGGGGACGTACGACACCAGCCGGCTGTCGGTGTTGCTGGAGCGGATGGCGCCATGGGCGGCGCAGGTCCGCGTCGACGGCGACGTCGTCGACGCCGGCGCGCTGACCCGGCAGCTACGCGGCACCCACCGGCACCGCCCCGAGACCCCGGGCGTCCTGGCCCGGGGACTGGAGGGCCGCGTCCTCGGCGTGCACGAGCCGCACCCCGACTGCGGGGTGGTCTCGGTGGTCTTCCGCGCGCGCCGGCCGTTCCACCCCCGGCGGCTGCACGACGCCCTGGAGGAGGTCAACGCGGAGGTCGTCCGCTCCCGGGGGCACCTGTGGCTGGCCAGCCAGCCCGAGACGGTCGTCGCCTGGGACTTCGCCGGCGGCGGCCTCGGGCTCGGCTCACTCGGCCGGTGGCTGGCCGCCCTTCCCGACCCGTACTGGGACGAGGCCTCCGACGACCGCCGGCTCGCCGCCGCGCTGGACTGGGACCCCTACTACGGCGACCGGCATCAGCACCTGGTCTTCGTCGGCCTCGACCTCGACCCGTCGGCGCTGCACCGCACCCTCGCCGGCTGCCTGCTCACCGACGCCGAACTCGCCGACGGTGAGGACGCCTGGCGCCGCCTCGACGACCCGTTCGCCGACTGCTTCCCGCTCGCCGACCTCGGCCCGACCGACACCGACCCGACCGCCCTCGAGGGAGAATCCGCATGAAGCCCGGCATCCACCCCACCTACCGTCCCGTCGTCTACCGCGACCGCGCCGCCGACTTCGCCTTCCTCACCCGCTCCACCGCCACCAGCGAGCAGACGGTCGAGTGGACCGACGGCAACACGTACCCCGTCATCGACGTGCAGGTCTCCGCCGCCAGCCACCCCTTCTGGACCGGTCGGCAGCGCCTCCTCGACACCGCGGGACGGGTGGAGAAGTTCCGCGCCAAGTACGCCCGCCGTGGACCGCAGCGGCCACGCTGACCGGGGCGCGCATCGACGGGGTGACGGGCCGGGGTGAACGGCGACCCCGGCCCGTCACCTGTCCCGCGTCCGGGGAGCGACCAGGCCGGACTCGTAGGCGAGGACCACGAGTTGGGCCCGGTCCCGGGCGTGCAGCTTGACCATGGCCCGGTTGACGTGGGTCTTCGCGGTCAGTGGGCTGATCACCATGCGGTCGGCTATCTCGTCGTTGGACAGGCCCCGCGCGACCAGGGCGACGGCCTCCCGCTCGCGGTTGGTCAGCCCGGGCAGGCCCGCCTCGGCAGCCAGGTGCTGCGGCTCGGTGACGTACCGGTCGATCAGCCTGCGGGTGATCGACGGCGCGAGCAGCGCGTCGCCGCGCGCGGCGACGCGTACGGCGTGGAGGAAGTCCTCCGGCTCGATGTCCTTGACGAGGAAACCGGCCGCGCCGGCGCGCAGCGCGTGGAAGACGTGTTCGTCGAGGCCGTAGTTGGTCAGGATGACGACGTGCACCCGGGCCAGGGCCGGGTCCGCCACGATGCGCCGGGTCGTCTCGATGCCGTCCATGACCGGCATCTGGATGTCGACGAGCGCGATGTCGGGCAGGTGCTCCCTGGCGAGCGCCAGGCCCTCCTTCCCGTCGGCGGCCTCGGCCACCACCTCGATGTCGTCCTCGACGTCGAGTAGCGCGCGGAATCCGCTGCGGAGCAGCGGCTGGTCGTCGACCAGCAGGACGCGGATCACGATCGGCCCACGGGGAGTTCGGCGTGGACGCTGAAGCCGCCCTCGTCGCGTGGCTCCGCGCGCAGGCGGCCGCCGAGGGCGGTGACGCGTTCGCGCATCCCGAGCAGCCCGACGCCGGGCACCGGGGCGGTGCCCGGCGTGGCCCTGCCGTCGTCGTCGACCCGGATCGCGAGGGCGTCCGGCCGGTAGTCGATCCGGACCGACGCCGTGGCGGCGGCGGCGTGCCGCGTGACGTTGGTGAGCGACTCCTGGACGATCCGGTAGGCGGTCCGGTCCACGGCGGCCGGCACGTCGTGACGTCGTCCCTCGATCGTCAACGTCGCGTCGAGGCCGGCCCTACGGGCCCGTTCCACCAGTGCCGGCAGGTGGGCGAGCCCATGCGGCGGCGTCCTGCCGTCGTCGCGCAGCGCCTCCAGGGCGGCGCGCAGTTCCCGGGTCGCCTCACGACCGGCCTCCTGGATCACCAGCAGGGCCTCCGGCACCTGTTCACCCCGCTTGCGGGCCAGGTGGACGGCCACCTCGGCCTGCACCTTGATGACCGAGATCTGGTGGGTGAGCGTGTCGTGCAGCTCCCGCGCGATGTGCAGCCGCTCCTCGTCGGCGCGGCGCAGCGCGGTCTCCTCCCGGGTGCGTTCGGCTTCGTCGGCCCGCCGCTCGGCCTGCCGCAGCGCCTCTCCCGCCGCACCCGCGGCGACCAGCCAGGCCAGCTCGAGGGCACCCCGGGCCCGTGCGAACGCCTCACCCACGGACATGTCCGGTGGCAGGGCGAGGGCCGCGAGCGGGAGGGCGGCCAGCATCAGCACCGCCGCCACGACCGTGCCGATGCGGTGGCCGGCCCGCACGGCGGCGTACACCGCGAACAGGAACGCGACGGCGGGCACGTCGAAGCCGACCGCCTGGTGGCCCACCGCACACAGCCCGGTGACGGCCAGGACGGCAACCGGAGCCCGACGAGCGGCGGCCAACGCCAGGCCACCGGCCACCAGCAACGCGTAGCCGAGCAGGTCGACGCCCGCGGCGGAGCCGTCACCGGACAGCCCGGCGACCAGCAGGGTCGCCGCCACGCCGACGGCGACCGCCCAATCTCTGACACCGGCAGGAATGCCGGACCGTCCTGGGTACATGGGCGCACCCTAGCCAGATCCGGCCGCGGACGACTCCCCCTCGCAGACGAGCGGCCGCCTACCGCAGGCGCAGTACCGTCCCGTCGCCTGCGGCGTCCGCAGCAGCCGGCCGCGCCACCGGCGGCAGCACGGATTGCCTCCGTCAGTGGGACGACCGGCGGTGCGCCCGGCGACATGATCGGGCGACATCCACGCCTCGGGAACGAGACGTACGAAAGGAGACGGACATGAGCTCGTCAGGAACCCCGAAGTCGCTCCGACTGGTGCTCGCCGCCACCGCAGCCGCCCTGCTCGGGGGGTTCGGGCCCGCCGCACCGGCGGCCGCGCACGTCACGGGCCAGCCGGCCGCCGCCGGCGTCCTCACCATGAGCGCCGGGCGGCTCGGGGCGACCGTGGCCGCCGTGCTGGGGCTGGCCGGCGTGGTCGTCGGCGGGCTGGCCCTGGCCCGCCCCACCAGTCGCCTCGGCACCGGCAACGGGCGGCTGGGCGCCACCGTGGCCCTGGCGGCGGCGCTGGTCGGCACGGCTCTCGGCGGGGTGGTGGTGGCCACCTCCGACAGCGGCATCGGCACCGGCAACGGGCGAGGCGGGGCCTACCTGGCCCTGGTGCTGGGGCTGACCGCCCTGGTCCTCGGCGGCCTGGCCCTGGCCCGCTCCCGCCGTACCGGCTGACCGGCTGAACGACGCGGGCCTCGCGGCCCGCACCAGGTCGCGCCCGACGTTGACGGCTGCCCGTCACTGACCGATCGTGGCGGGATGACGAAGTGTGTGTGGCTGAACAGGGACGAGGACTTCCGTCCGGGCGCGGAACTCTTCCGCAGCGAGCGGCACTTCGTCCTGTGGTCGTATTCGGCGACGCACGGCCAGCTGCTGCTGCGGGCGGACCACCTGCCCGGGGAGCACGACCGCCTTCCCACGACCGTCGAGGTGCTGTTCACGCCGATCGAGGCGGTGCGGATGCAGGGCGCCTACCGGGGCCTGGCGATCCGGTGCGCGACGGCGGACGAGGCCGCGCGGATCGAGCGGGACGGCGCAGGCCGTCTCCCGTCCGAGGCGCGCGTGCTCATCCTGGAGAGTGAGGGCGCGGCCGGTCATGTCGTCACCCTCGCCGTCGGGTGGAGCGAGGGGGTGCTGTCGTACCTGCGGCCGTCCTTGTTCAACGCCTTCAGCCCGTACGACCCGGTCTGGCCCACGAAGCCCCTCGCCGGGGTCGGCGGCGAACTCGACGTCGCCTCGCCCCAGGCCGTCGCCGAGGCGTTCCGCACCGGCATGCCGGAGGGCGTACGCCGCGAGCGGCACCGTCACGTGCACCTGCTCACGGCGGTGACCGAGCAGGACGGCCGCCGGACGCGACACAACCTGGGCGTCTTCCTCACCGAGGCGGACGCCGAGGAGGCACGCCGGCTGATCGAGCCGGACGTGGCGAGTTGCTGGGTCGAGCCCCTCCCGATGGTGCTCTAGTCGGACACCGGGCGACCGCCGGCACGGGTCGGGCTGTCCGAGCCCGTCGACGTGTCACCGTGGGCGATCAGGACCGCGCGCCGCGCCGGCCTACAGGTGCGGCGGATGCCGCAGCAGATCGTCCACGCTGTCGCGCAGCGCCTTCCGGTTCGCGTGCCCGGTCTTGAGCAGCAGGCTGGCGACGTGCTTCTCGACCGTACGCGGCGAGAGGTGCAGCAGCGCGGCGAGGTCCTGGTTGTCGTGGCCCTTCGCGAGCAGCACGAGCACCTCGTGCTCGCGCACGGTCACCCCGACGGCGCGCAGCCGGGCCGGGATGCGGTCGTGACCGGAGCGCCGTTGCCCGAGCGATGCGCCGGCCTGACGGAGCAGGCCCCGGCACGCCCCGGCGATCACCGGCGCGTCGACGTTGTGGAAGTAGTCCTCCGCTGCCCGCAGCCAGGCGACGGGCTCGCCCCACCCGTCGGCGAGCGCGGCCTCGGCGACCAGCCGCAACCCCAGGTGACGGGCCATGCGGTAGGGCGCTGCGGCGTCCAGGGCCAGCGCGACCTCCGCGGTGGCCCGCTCGCGCTGCCGCGCGCGCCCGTGCACCACCGCCTTTCCCAGGTGCACAAACTGCCGGTTCCAGCGCAGGCTCGCTCCCGGGGCCAGCGCCACGGCCTCCATGCCCGTGCGGTCCACGGACCCGGCCAGCGCGTCGAGGAGCGGCCGCAGTCCGAAGCGACCCGTCATGTAGTAGGTGTTCGGGTGGTCGTCCTCCCACGCCCGGGCCAGGTCGAGGGCCCGGATCGCCGCCGGCCGGTCCTCCTCCAGCAGCGCGCAGACGGCTTCGCAGAAGCCGTAGGCCAGGGGGACGTGCCCGGACTCTCCCCCACCGGCCGCCCGGAACTCCTCGAGCCTGCGCTCCATCAGTCGCCGTTGTCCACGGTGGGCGGCGGAGGCGGCGGCCGTGACCAGGGCGAACTGCTGATCGTCGATGTTGCGTAGCCGGGCGGTCGCCGCGGCGCACCGGGCGGCGAGCTCGTCACCTGTCGGGTAGTCGCCCTGCATCACGGCACGGATCGCGTGCACGCCCTCGATGCTGTGCCCGAGCATGATGGCGCCGGACAGCTGCGCGGCCTGCTCCGCCTGGCGCAGCAGCGTCTGCTCACCGGTCCGCATACTCTGGTTGACCCCGAGCCGGAACAGCGCGTTGATGCGCCACAGGGGCAGGCGGTGTTCCTCCGCGATCCTCAACATCCTGGTCAGGTAGGACTCCGCCTCGTCGAAGC
Source organism: Micromonospora sp. URMC 107 (assembly GCF_051386315.1). Taxonomy (NCBI): domain Bacteria; kingdom Bacillati; phylum Actinomycetota; class Actinomycetes; order Micromonosporales; family Micromonosporaceae; genus Micromonospora; species Micromonospora sp. URMC 107. The sequence goes on along the minus strand of NZ_JBPQTK010000038.1, from coordinate 31,744 downwards.
TGCGGGCCCGGGCGATCATGGCCAGGAGTTGCAGTGCCTGACACGCCGTCTCCGCCATCGACACCTGTTCGGCCACCGCCAGGGCCTTGAGCACGAGCTGCTCGGCCTCCGCGGTCCGGCCACAGCCGTCGCCGTCGCCGAAGATCAGGTGTGCCTCGACCACGTCCACCCGGGCCGCCGGCCCCGGCGGCGGGGTGCTGCCGAGGATCGCCCGGGCGATGCGCACCTGGGACGCGCCGTCGGACCACCGCCCGGTCGTGACCGCGACCCAGGCGAGCCGGGTCCGGAGGCTGACGTGCTGCTCGACGCCGAGGGTCACGGCGTTCACCCAGGTCGCGTCGTTGACCAGGGCGAACGCCCGGTCCGCGTGGCCGGCTTCGGCCAGGGCGTTGAGCAGCGACTCGAGGATGCCGGCGCGTGCGTCGGGGTCGGGTGGGTCGGACATCAGCTGGTACGCGCGGTCGAGCAGGGTGACGGCCGACGTGGTCGCGCCGTCGCCGAGTGCCCGCCGGCCCGCCTCCGCGAACAACAGACCCGCGGCGTGGTTGTCGCCGGCGGTCTGCCGGAGCTCGGCCGCGAGCTGGCACCAGTGTCCGGGCAGACCGGCGTACGCCGACTCCAGCGCGTCGGCGGCGCGTTTCGCCAGCGCGGACCGTTCGGCCGGGGTGAGCGCGGTCAGGATCGCGTCGGCGGTCAACGCGTGCCGGAAGGAGTACCAGTCGGGCGTCGACCGGTCGGGCATGATGACTTCGACGTCCACCCCGGAACGCAGGTGGCTCAGCATGGCCCGCTCCTCGAGACCGGTCGCCGCCCGGACCGCGGCCACGGGAAACCGACGGCCCAGCACCGCGGCGGTGTGCAGCAGTGTCCGCGCCTGCGGGTCGAGGCTGGCCAGCCGGCGGGTCACGCTGAGCGTGACGGTGTTCGGCAGCGCGATGGCCGAGTCGTCGGTGAACCGCCAGCCGTCGCTGTCCCGGACCAGTGCGCGCGCGCCGATCATGCTGTTGAGCAGTTCCTCCGCGACGAACGGGTTGCCTTCGCTGTCGCGCACCAGCCGGTCGGTCAGTTCGGCGGGCAGGGCGTCGGCGCCGAGGCAGGCGGAGGCGAGTTCGCGCACCTCCTCGTCGGACAGGCGGTGGAGCTCGACGACGGTCGCCGTCCGGCGCACCGCCGCGGCCCAGGCCAGATCGGTCGCCGGGCCGCTGCCCGGCCGCATGGTCGCCACCATGAGGATGGGCAGGTCGGCGAGGTTGTCGACCAGGTACTCCACGACGGCGTGGGTCTCGGCGTCGGCGTCGTGGATGTCTTCGAGGATGAGCACACAGCCCCGGCTGCCCGCCACGGCGGTGACGAGCCGCAGGACGGCCTCGGCCAGTTCGACGATCGAAGCCACCCGTTCCGGCACCGCGGGGTCCCGCCATTCCGGGACGAGCCGGGCGAGGGCCGGTCGGTAGGGCGCCAGTTCCCTGTTGTCCGGCAGCCGGCCCGTACGCGACAGCGAGAAGATCGCCTCGGTCAGCGGGCGGAACGGCACGATGGGGCCGGTGGAGCTGCTACGTCCCCGTAGCAGCTCCATGCCGGCCTCCGCCGCAGCGTGCGCGCAGTGTTCCGCGAGCCGGGTCTTGCCGATCCCCGCCTCGCCGATCAGGAAGACCGTCCCGCCGGACGAGGCCCGCGTGGCCGTCAGCCGAGCGTCGACGACGCGGAGTTCGGAGTCACGTCCGATCACCACCGGCGAGGAGAAGCGCATGCCCGCAGGCTAACGTGAGCGGCACCCGCATCGGCGCGTCCAACGCGGAACGCCCGCTGTCGATGAGGCGACACGACAACGGTGCCGCCGGCCGTGCCTACGCCCCCGAGTGCCCCCCGGTGCCGGTGTCGATGATGCCCGCGACGGCGGGCGCGGCCACCATCAGGCCGGTGAGGATGCCCGACCGCCTGCCGAGGTGCCGCAGGAAGCTGAGCTTTATCTCGCCCGCCGGGTGCGTGTCGGCTGACTCGTGCTCCTCGACCGACCCCGCCGGATGAGGAGCAGTCAACTCGTCCCGCATATCTTCCCCCTTCTAGTTCCCGACACCGCGTCCGGATGTCGTCGGCTCGGCATGCAGCAGCAGTGCCGAGGGCACATGGTCGGCGAAGCCGATACGGAGCAGTCCGTGGCCGATCCCGGCCAGGCCGTCCAGCAGGCCGGGGACGCTCACGCCGCCGGCGGCGCCGCATCGCGGGCCGGCCTGGTCCAGCGCCGCGACCAGTTGTCCGGCCTGGTCGGAGCGAACGCTGACCGCGGCCTGGCGACCGCGCGCGGCGGCGACCGACAGCATCTCCTGCCGGCCCAGCTCCCCGTGGCAGAGGCTGTGGTCGCCGACCAGCCCGGTCTTCGACACGGCGGTCGCCGCGCGGTCCACGAAGGCGGCCAGCGCGGGGTCTGCCAGCAACGGGCCCTGGTCGGCGATGGCGGCCGCGATTCCCGGGACGCCGTGGCACCACGAGTGGGTCGACGGCTGCGGGACCGGGCCGGTGGCGGCGCGGGCCACCATCGCGCGGCCGGCCTCGGCGTGCCGCTCGTCGCCTTCCACCCGCGCGAATCGCAGCAGGGCCCAGCCGATCCCGGCCGTGCCGGTGGCGAAGCCGGGCTGCGCGGGCAGCGAGGGGGCGGCCGCCAGCAGCCGCTTGGCGCAGTCGCGGGCCGTCTCGGCGGCGAGCGGCAGACCGGTCAGTTCGTTGACGGCGAGCATCGCGGCGAGACAGCCGGCGAGCCCGTCGAGCACGCCCAGGTTGGTCTCCGTCGCGGCGGCGATCGCCGCGAGGCGTACCGCCGTCTCGACGGAGTCGCCGAGCGCGTCGTCCTGGAGCATGCCGGCGAGCCGGGCGACCGCGTAGGCGATCCCCCCGAGGCCGGTGAACCCGCCGCTGCCGACCGTGCCGGCCAGGTGCGGCCGGGTCTCCAGCGCGGAGAGCAACAGGGGAAGCTGGCGCACCGCCCGGCCGGCGGCCTCGGCGTAGCGGTCGACGTCCGTGAGCCGGGCCAGTTCGGCCAGGAAGAGGGCGGTGCCCGGGTACCCGGTCCCCAGCCCCGCGCCCAGCGGCATGATCGTGCTGTGCCCGCCGTCCACCGGCTCGAGCCCGAGCCAGTTGGCGAACACGCCGTCGTCGTAGGCGTCTGCGATGATCTTGTCGGCGATGCCGCAGGCGACCGTGAGGAGCCTGCCCGGGTCCGGTGCCGTCGCCTCCCACCGCACGGGCACCGGCTCGGCGCACTCGTGGCGTGCCCCGCCGAGCCGGCCGGCGAGCGCGGCCTGGACGATCCACTCCTGGTCGCGTTGGTCGACCACGCCCATGCCGGCGATCTTGCGCAGGGCGGTCGCCAGTACCGGCTCGTCGAGCAGGTCGACGAATCCGACGCCGTCGCCACCGGCCAGGTGCCGGTCCTCGGAACGGCAGGTGAACAGGGGAACGTCGCCGTCCCAGAGCTGTTCGATCTCGCGGGACACCAGCCGGTTCCGCACCGGGTCGTCCACCGAGGCCGCCCAGAGCAGGTCGAAGATCTGGTCCCGGTCGAGCGCGTCGCGCAGCACGTCGGGGTGGGTGGACTCGCTCAGCAGCACGGTGTATGTCCGCGTCGACCGGACGATGACCCGCAGCTCGTCGGCGGCGAAGCGCCGCAGCAGGCCGTCCGGGCCGGTCAGGTCGCCGGCTCGCCGGGCGATGGCGCGGTACGCGGCACGGAAGCCGGCGAGCAGCTCGGCCGTGTACTCGGCGGCGTCGGCCGGGACGCCGTCCAGCATCGGGCGGTTCTCGGCGGCCCGCACGGGCGCGAACCGGCGTACCAGGTGCATCGTGTCGGTGCCGGCCCCGGCCCACTCGACGGCCTCCCGGAGCTGTTGCGCGCCGGGGTCGCCACCGAGGCCGGAGACGTCCAGCAGGCCGCGTTCGCCGATGAGCGGCTGCGGCAGCAGGGCGGTGCGGTACACCGACGTCCGCAGCGCCCGGGCGGCGGGATCGGGCGCGGCGGTCGGCACCGGCAGGTCGGGGTGCAGCAGCGTCTCGACGTCGACGAGGACGGGCTGGTCGGCGCAGGCGATCAGGTTCTCGTGGTGGATGTCCGTCATGCCCAGCAGGTACAGCAGAGCGAGCAGCACCCCCTGCCGGCGGTAGAACGCGCCCACCTGGCCGACGTCGGAGCAGGGGGCACGGTCGACGGCCTCGATCCACCCGTAGCCACCGCCGGCGAGCACGGCCAACGTGCGCAGCTCCAACTCCGGCAGCAACCCGTTCAGCCAGTCCAGCACCTCGTTGAAGTGCACGTGGACGGCAACCGAGCGCGGCCGGTAGACCACCCGGGCGCCGGAGGCGAAACGCAGCATCGCCACCGCCCGCCCGTGCCCGTGCGAGTCCCCCGCCACGTCGAATCCGGTCAGCGGCCCCGGATCGCGCCCGTCGAGCAACCGGCGGAGGATCTCCGGCCGGTCCGCGACGAACCGGTCGAGCAGCTCGGCCGTCGCCTCGACGGCGTGCCGACAGGCGGTCGCCAGCAGCCGCGCCAGCACGGGGTAGTCCGTCATCAGCCGGGTCAGCCGCTCGCGCTCGGCGAGGTCGGCCACGAAGGCGGCGAACCGGTGCTCGGGCGTGGGGCCCACCAACCGGCCGGCGGCGCGGGCGACGTTGAGTTCCAGGACGAAGGTACGCGACGCGGTCGCGACCAGCCTGCGGCGCAGCACGTCGGCGAACCCGGCGTACACCGCGGCGAGGTCGACCACCGTGGACGTCCCGGGAGCGCGTACCCGCTGCCGCAGGTCGGCGCAGGCGACCGTGACGAACGGCGCCAGCACCCCGGCGAACGCGTCGGACCACGGGGTGTCGGCGGGCAACTGGAGGGCCTCGTCGGGGGCGAGGCCGAGCGCCCGCTCGGTGAACCCGGCCCAGGCGGGCGCGTCCGACCCGTCCGCCAGCGCCGACGGCGGCCGGTCGAGGAGAGCCAGGAACTGCCGCTCGGTGATGCTCAGGGCCGCCAGGCGGTTCGCGAACTGACCCGTCGTCCCCAGCTCGTACGCCGAGCGCCAGTCCTGCAGCCGCTGCACGGCCTGCGCGGACACGGGGTCGACGGCGACGGGTCCGCCGTCACCGGTTGCCCGTACCCGCTCGGCGAGCGTGAGGCCGGGCGCCCACCACGCGCCGCCCGCACCACTCACCGCCGCCGCGTCCCGCGTCCCCGACCTGTCCATGCCGATATCGTGCCGGCGCCCCCGAAGGGGTCACATGGGTAGCCGGTACCCATATTTCGGCGGCGCACCGACCCCGGCCCGGGATGCCCGCCACGCGTCGGGGCGGGCCGGCTCGCCGACGCTCCCGCGCCCGCCGGCCGCTGCCGTGGCACCGGTCGGACAGGTGCCGCGGCGACCGGCGGCCGGCTCACCCGGCGCACCACTCCAGCGCGGCCTGCGCGCTGGACATCTTGTGCCTGGCCTGGTCGAAGGCGATGCTGCGGGGCCCGTCCAGCACCCCGGCGGTGACCTCCTCACCCCGGTGCGCCGGCAGGTCGTGCATGAACACCGCCTGCGGGCTCGCCGCCAGGACCGCCCCGTCGACCTGGAACGGCGCGAAGACTCGGCGCCAGTCCGGGTCCGGCTTGGTGGTGCCGGTGGTCTGCCAGCGGGTGGTGTAGACGACGTCGACCTCCGGCAGGTCCGTCATGTGGTGCGCCTCGGCGACTGCCGAGCCGGTCCGCTTGGCGGCCACCTCGGCGGCGGCGAGGACGTCCCGGTCCAGCCCGTACCCGGGCGGCGTGCGCAGGTACAGCCGGGTTCCGGTGAACCGGCCGAGGGCGAGCGCGAGCGCGGCGGCGGTGTTGTTGCCTTCCCCCACGTAGAGCACCCGCAGCCCGTCGACCCGGCCGAACCGCTCGGTCATGGCGCTCAGGTCGGCCAGCGCCTGCGTGGGGTGCTCCTCGGCGCTCATCGCGTTGATCACCCCCATCCGGTCCTGCGCGGCGAAGGCCCGCAGCTCGGCGATCGGGTCGGCGGTCCGGGCGACGAACAGGTCGACCATCTCGGACAGCACCCGGGTGGTGTCCTCGACCGTCTCGCCGGTGTTCAGTTGCAGATCCCCCGGGCCGTAGCTGATCAGATGCGAGCCGAGCCGCAGAGCCCCGCTGGAGAAGGCGGTGCGGGTCCGCGTCGAGGTGCGGCGGAAGTAGACCGCGGTGACCAGACCGCGCAACTGGTCGGCGGGGCGGACCCGACCGGCGGCGTGGTCGGCGCTGCGGGCCACCAGGTGCCGCAGGTCGGCGTCGCTCAGGTCCTGGATCGACAGCAGGTGACGGCGGGGACGACGGTCCATCGGGCTCCTCCGGGAACGGTCGCGGGTGGCGGGTGGCGGGTCGGTCAGCCGGCCTGGATGGCCCGGCGCAGCACGGCGAGGCCCCGCTCCAGCCGGGCGAGGTCGATGGTGAGCGGCGGCATCACCTTGATCACTTCGTCGTCGCGTCCGCAGAGCTCGACGATCAGCCCGGTCTCGAAGCAGCGCCGCTGGACCCGGTCGGCCCGCTCGGCGCCGCCGGCCGCCCGCAGGTCGATGCCGAGGACCATGCCCAGACCCCGGACGGCGAGGGCCGGCTCGCTGTCGCGCAGTTCGGCGCCGAAGCGCTCCAGCCGCCGGGCGCCGACCACGGCGGTGGTCCGGAACCCCTCCTGGCCCCAGAGTTCGCAGGCGGCGGCACCGGCGACGAAGGCGAGCTGGTTGCCCCGGAAGGTGCCCGTGTGCTCCCCCGGCGACCAGACGTCGAGGGCCGGTCGGAACAGCACCATCGACAGCGGCAGGCCGTACCCGCCGATCGCCTTGGAGACGGTGATGATGTCCGGCACCACGTCGGCGTGCTCGAAGCAGAAGAACGTGCCGGTCCGTCCGCAGCCGGACTGGATCTCGTCGAAGATGAGCAGGATGCCGTGCCGGGTGGTCAGCTCGCGCAGCCGGCGCAGCCAGTCGGCCGAGGCCGGGTACACCCCGCCCTCCATCTGCAACGGTTCGACGATCACCGCGGCCGGAAGGTCCAGCCCCGACGACGGGTCGGACAGCATCCGCTCCAGGTAGCCGATCGAGTCGAACGGTCCCGCCGGACCGTCCTCGTACGGCACGAACGTCACGTCCGCCGTGCCCACCTGCCCGGCGGCGCGGGCCCGGCGGCCACCGCTGACCGCCAGCGACCCGCGGGACATGCCGTGGTAGGCCCCGGTGAAGGAGACGATGCCGCGCCGTCCCGTGGCCCGGCGGGCCACCTTCAGCGCCGCCTCCACCGCGTCGGTGCCGGTCGGCCCGCAGAACTGCACCTTGTGGTCCAGCCCCCGCGGGGCCAGCACCTGCTCCCGGAGCCGGCTCAGGAAGGTCCGCTTCGCCACGGTGTACATGTCCAGGCCGTGCATCACGCCGTCCCTGGCGAGGTACTCCGTGATCCGGCGCTTGAGGTGGGGATGGTTGTGGCCGTAGTTCAAGGTGCCGGCGCCGCAGAAGAAGTCGGTGAACATCCGACCGTCCTCGGCGTAGAGCTCGGCGCCCCGGGCCTGGTCGAACACCACCGGAAACTTGCGGCAGTAGTAACGCACCTCCGACTCCATCGCCTCGAAGAGGGAGAAGTCGTAGGCCGCCTTGTGCGGCGGTACCGTCTCGTCCACCAGCATGGTCATCGGTCCGGGGTCTCCTCGGTCGTAGTCGTCTCGTCGTCGAACAGGTCGTCGGGTGGGTGCTGCCCGACCAGCGGGCGGTCGGTCGGCCCGGCCGGGGCCGAGGGGCCCCGCCGGGTCAGCCGCGCGTGGTCAGCGACACCGAGCCGAGGGCGCCGAAGGAGGCCCGTACGGTGTCCCCCGGCACGAGGTCCACGGCCGCCGCCCAGGAACCGGAAAGCACGAGCTGCCCGGCCTCGATCCCGGTCCCGAAGCCGGACAGGATGCGGACCAGACACGCCACGGACTCGGCCGGATGGCCCATCACGGCCGAGCCCCGCCCCTCCTGCGCGACGTGGCGGCTACGCAGCTGCATGCGCGCGTCGGCCAGGTCCGCCGTGTCGGGCGGCACGCCGGCGCCAAGGACGGCCAACGCCGACGAGGCGTTGTCGGCGACGGTGTCCACGAGGCCGATCCGCCAGTCCTGGATCCGGCTGTCGAGCACTTCCAGCGCCGGCAGGACCTCCGCGGTGACGGCCAGCACGTCGCGCGCGGTCACGGCCGGGCCGGCGAGGTCCGCCGCGAACCGGAACGCGATTTCGCCCTCGACCTTCGGGGCGATGAACCGGCTCAGGTCGAGGTCGGCCCCGTCGGGCAGCACCATCCGGTCGGTCAGGTAGCCGAAGTCGGGATGGTCGATGCCGAACATCGACTGGATCGCCTCGCTCGTCGCACCGATCTTGAGCCCGGCCAGGACCGCACCGGCCGCCAGGTCCATCTCGCGCAGCTCGCTCTGGATGGCGTAGGCGTCCGCCAGGTCGAGCTCCGGGTGGCGGACCGAGACCGGCGGCACGGCACGAAGGGTCCGCGCCGCCGTCCGCAGTTCGCACGCGAGCTCGCGGTGCAGGGACAGCGTGTCGGCCACTACCTGACCGCCACGAAGAGCCGGCCGCCGGGCACGCCGAGCGGCACGCACTCGGTCCGGGAGAAGCCCGCCGCCTGGAACGTGTCCAGCCACCGCCGCTCGGTCGGGAGGGTCACGTTCATGAAGCTGGCGTGCAGGTAGGTGAAGAGCGCGCTGAACCTCCGCTCCGCGGGGTCGGGCGCATAGGAGACCGCGTCGGCGACCGCCATGAACCCGCCCGGGGCGAGCGCGTCGCGGCAGGCGCCCAGGACGGCCTTCGCCACCGCCTCGTCCGCCACGATGTCGTGCATGACGAAGCACGCCAGCACGGCGTTCGCGCCCTCGACCGGTCCGGGATCGTCCGCGAGGGACTCGACCGTACGCTCGACGACCTGGAGCCGGTCGTCCACCCCCGCGGCGGCGGCGGCCTCCCGCGCCGCGGCACACGCGGCGCCGCTGCTGTCGAGCGCCACGGCGGTACGCGCCGGGTCCTGCCCCAGGAGCCTGATGAGCAGCCCGCCCGCGCCGGCGCCGAGGTCCGCCACGCGCAGGGCGCCGGCCGAGACGACCCGGTCGACGATCGGCGGATAGAACGCCCGCTCGCCGATCCACCGGGAGCTGACCGCCACCCGGCGCCCGTTGCGCCGGTGGACCCGGGCGGCCGCGTCGCGGTCGGCCAGGAACTCCCGGGCGTTGGCGAGGAACGGGCCGTTCGCGCTCATGGCCCAGGACACGTAGCCGGCCGCGTACCGCCGGTCCGGGTAGTCCTCGGCCGCCCGGAACCGGTCCGGGACCTCCGTGCCGACCACCAGTCCGGCGGCGACCAGCGCGGCGAGGTAGTCGTCCACGCCGGCCTGCGGGAGGTCGGCGGTCGCGGCCAGCTCCGCGGCGCTGAACGTGCCGCCCGAGTCCAGCAGCCGGTCCACTCCGATCTCCGCGCCGATCTGCAGCAGCGCGGCGACCGCGGCCAGGTCGGCCGCGCCGTCGAGCGAGGAATGGCGTTGCATTGCTCCTCCTACGTCACTTGATGCGAACCCTGACGACCCACTCACACCTGGCTGGGTGTCTCCTGCTCGGCGGCCAGCGCCATGGCGACCTCGATGATGGTGTCCTCCTGGCCGGCCACCACCCGCCGGTTGCCCAGCTCCAGCAGGATCCTGCGGGGGTCGACGCCGAAGCGGGCGCTCGCGCGCCGCACCGGCGCGGCGAACCCGGAGAACACGCCGGCGATCCCGCTGGCGATGGTGACGCTGTCGTTGGTGGGTACGTGCTTGACGAAACGCTCCTGTGCCACGTCGGCCGCGTCCAGCGCGCCGAAGAGCTGGATGCCGGTCTCGAGCTGCTCGACGTGCAGGTTGGCCGCGACGAGCTCGATCGGCGCGTTGCCCGCGCCCGCGCCGAAGCCGCGCGCGGTGACGTCGACGATGGTGGCCCCCGACTCGATCGCCGCCATGCTGTTGACGACCGACATGCCGAGGTTGTTGTGCGCGTGGAAACCGACCTCGATGTCGAGGTTCTCGACGAGCTCGCCGACCTTCTCGCGGACCTTCTCCGGCGTGTACGCGCCGGCGGAGTCCATCAGGATGACCGCCTCGGCGCCGTAGCTCTGCATGAGCCGGGCCTGTTCCACCAGCTTCGCCGCGGAGGCCATGTGGCTCATCAGCAGCATGCCCTTGACCGCGACGCCCATCGCCCTCAGCATCGTGACCTGCTGGCGGGTGACGTCCGCCTCGGTGCAGTGCGCGCCGACGCGGACCTCGTCCACGCCGCAGTCCAGCGCCGGCTTGAGGTCGCGCTCGACACTGGCGAAGCCGGGGATGGACAGTACGCCGAGCCGGGCGGTACGCAGCTCGGCCTTGGCGGCGCGCAGCATCTCGGCGTCGCTGAGCGCGGCCATGCCGACCTGGATGGACGACGCGCCGAGCCCGTTGCCGTGGCCGACCTCGACGACGTCCACGCCGGCCGCCTCGGCCGCCCGCGCGTACGCGCTGATGTCCGCGCGGCCGAGTTGGTGGGCGACGGCGTGGTTGCCGTCGCGCAGGGTCGTGTCGCAGATGCTGAGTTTCGGTGCGCCGCTCATGACCGCCGCCGTTCTGCCCGGGCCTCCGCGACCGCGAGCGCGGCGCAGGTGATGATGTCGAGGTTGCCGGCGTAGCGCGGGAACCAGTCGCCTCGGCCCTCGACCTCGACGATGATCGTGACCCGGTCCCCGACGGCCACCGGCGGGACGACGACGCGGTAGCCGGGGACGTACGACCTGATCTGTTTCTCCATCATCGCGACGGAGGCGCGCAGGGCGTCCAGGTCGATCCGTTCGGCGGTCGTCACCGCGATGGAGTTGCGCATCACGATGCCGGGCTCGGCGGGGTTGATGACCAGCACGGTCTTGGTGCGCCGCACGCCGCAGAAGTCGATGGTCGCCTGCTCGGTGGTGTGCACGTACTCGTCCAGGTTGGCCCGTGACGCGGGGCCGACGCTGGCCGAGGCGCTGGCCGAGACGATCTCCAGGTAGTCGATCCCCTCCGCGGCCTCCGCCATGCAGTGGGCCATCGGAACCGCCGCCTGTCCCCCGCAGGTGACCATGCTGAGGTACTGCTCGTCGAGGCAGTCGTCCAGGTTGAGGGCCGGCACGCAGAACTTCCCGAGGTGCGCCGGCGTGAGGTCGACGAACGGCAGCCCGGTGGGCGCGACGACCGACCAGTGGCGGGTGGCGTCCTCGGCCGAGGTCGCGTCGAAGACCAGGTCGATGTGCTCGGCGCGGGCGGCGACCGCGTCGATCCCGTCCACGCTGGTGGGCACCCCGTGGCTCTCGGCCAACTGGATGCCGGGTGACCCGGCGCGGCGCCCGGCGAACAGGACGCACTTCAGCAGGGGGGACGCCTCGACCTTCAACAGCAGGTCGGTTCCGATGTTGCCCGTGCCCACGATGGCTACCTGTAGCGGTGGTGGGCTCGTGTGGGTACTCATCCAGTTCTTCCTCTCATCCGGCCGCGCCCGGTGGGCGCGCCCGGCATCCGTGACAACGGTCAGCCCTCACCGAGCACGTCGGTGATGACGCGGGCGAGTTCGGTGACGAGCGGCGGCTTGATGACGCTGAAGTGGTCGCCCGGCACCCGGTGCACCCGCACGCCGCCGGTGCAGAGCTCCTCCCAGCGCGCCAGGTAGTCCGGGTAGCTCTGGCCGGAGGTGACCTCGTGCTGGCCGCAGGCGAGCTCGTCGCTGACGACCAGTTCCAGCCGCCCGGGCCAGGGGCGGTGCCGGTACTCGACGTCCACCTCCATGACCTCGCGCCAGATCCGGACCTGCCGGGGCCACGAGTCCCCCACGCCGCGCTCGGGCAGCGCGACGCCGGTCTCCTCGTCGACGTCGTCGACGAGGTGCTCGAGCAGGTCGAGGATCTCCCGGCGGCGTTCCGGCGTGTCGGCCTCGTCGCCACCGGTGCCCACCTCCTCGAGCAGCAGTTCGAGGCGGCGGATCAGGGCGAGCTCGCTCCAGGCGTCGGCGCGGGTGTGGATGTCCAGGCCCGGATCGAGCAGGATCAGCGTCACCTCGTGCCCGTCCTCGACCAGCCGGTGGGCCATCTCGCTGGCGATGCCGCTGCCGCCGCACCAGCTGAACAGCCGGTACGGTCCGTGCGGCTGGGCCCGGCGGAGCTCGTCGTCGTAGCGTGCGGCCATCTCCGCCGTGGTGGGCGTCCCCGCCGGGTGCGGGCCCGGCCACTCGAACGCCGCCACCGGCTGGTCCGGGTGCAGGTGCGGGGCAAGGCGCAGGTACCAGTGGGCGCTGCCGCCGCCGGGGTGCACGCAGAAGAGCGGTGGCCGGCCGTCGCCGCCGCGCCGCAGCCACATCATCGCGCCGGCCGGCGCCGCCGCCGGATCCTGGAGGGTCGCGGCCAGCCCGGCGACGGTGCGGTGTTCGACGAACGAGCCGAACGTCAGCTCGTAGCCGTGCCGGCTGCGCAGCGTCGCGGTCAGCCGCATCATCGCCAGCGAGTGGCCGCCGAGGTCGAAGAAGTCGTCGTGCACACCGATCCGCTCGATGCCGAGCGCCTCGCTCCAGGCGGTGGCGATGTGCTGTTCGACGTCCGAGCGCGGGGCGACGTACTCGACGTCGGTCACCGGCCGCGAGCCGTCCGGCGCCGGAAGGGCGGTCCGGTCGACCTTGCCGTTGCGCGTGTACGAGAAGTCGTCCACCGAGAGGTAGTGGTGCGGGACGAGGTGCTGCGGCAACCGCTCGCGCAGGAAGTCGCGCAGCGCGGCCGGGGACGCCGCCGTCCCGTTCGCGGGGCGGGTGTAGGCGACCAGCGAGGCGTCCGGGGTGCCGGCCCGGTGCACGGCGACCACCGCGGCGGCCACCGCCGGGTGGGCGGCGAGGGCGTGCTCGATCTCGCCGAGCTCGATCCGGAACCCGCGCACCTTGACCTGGTGGTCGCGGCGCCCGTGGAAGTGCAGGGTGCCGTCGGGGTCACGGGAGACCACGTCGCCGGTGCGGTACATGCGCTCGCCCGGTCGGGACGCGTACGGGTCCGGCACGAACCGCTCGGCGGTGAGTGCCGGCCGGTTGAGGTATCCGCGCACCACGCCCGCCCCGCCGAGCATCAGTTCCCCGCGTACCCCGGGGGGCAGCAGGCGCAGCTCGTCGTCGACGACGTAGGCGCGCACGTTGTCCAGCGGGAGCCCGATCGGCGGCGGTGCCGTGTCCGTGGCCCGCAGCTCCGCGATGGTGGCGACGACGGTGGTCTCGGTGGGCCCGTAGGCGTGCAGGACGCGGACCCGGTCGGCCCACCGCGCCGCCTGGTCGGCCGTGCACGCCTCGCCGCCGGTGGTCAGCACCCGCAGGCGCGGGAAGGCGGCCGGGTCGAGGCGGTCCAGCAGCGGCGGCGGCAGGGTCATGTGGGTGAGCTCGGCCGCGTGGCGGCGCAGGTCGCCGGGGTCGACGTCCGGCGGGGGCAGCACCAGCGCCGCGCCGTTGGCGAGGGCCAGGAGGATCTCCCAGACCGACGCGTCGAAGCTGGGCGAGGCGAACTGCAGCACCTCGTCCCCGGCGTGCGCGTCCAGCACCCGTCGCTGGGCGTGGCAGAAGTTGAGCACGCTGCGGTGGGTGACCGCGACGCCCTTGGGCCGTCCGGTGGAGCCCGACGTGTAGATGACGTAGGCGAGGTTGTCCCCGCCGAGCCGCACCGCCGGGGGGCGCGCCGCCCGGGGCCCGCCGTCGGCGAGGTCGGCGACCAGCACCGTGGCTGCCGTGCACGGCAGCGTCGGGGCCAGCCCGGCGTCGGTCAGCACGACCACGGGCGCCGCGTCGCGGATCATGTCGCCGATCCGCTCGGCGGGATAGGCGGGATCGAGGGGCAGGTACGCCCCGCCGGCCTTGAGGACGGCCAGCATCGCGACGATGAGGTCGCTCCCGCGGGGCAGGTGGATGCCGACGATCGTGTCCGCCCGCACGCCCAGCTCCGCCAGGCGCGCGGCGAGGGCGTCGGACCGCCTGTCCAGCTCCTGGTAGGTGAGCGTGGCGTCGCCGTGCCGCACCGCCACCGCGGCGGGCACGGCGGCGGCGCGCTGGGCGACGAGGTCGTGGACGAACGGCTCCGCCGGGAACCGCTCGACGGGCTGGTACGCCTCGACCGCCCAGGCCCGGTCGGCGGCGCTCAGGCCGACGTCCGTGTCGCCGTCGGGATCGGCGGCCATCGCCTCCAGCACGTGCCGGTAGGTCCGGGCCAGCAGTTCGAGGTACGGCCGGTCGATGTCGGCGGGCCGGGCGCCCAGGCGCAGGACTCCCGGGAAGGTCCACACGTCCAGCCCGACGCTGCTCGGGCTGAAGTCGTCGACCATCTCGACCGACTCGGCGGGACCGTCGAGCACGTGGAAGTCCAGGTACGAGAAGCCGACCCGCAGCAGTGGCGTGCCGTTGCCCCACTCCCGCTGCATGGACGGCAGCGGGTAGCGGCGGTGCGGCCAGAGGCGCGCCTCGCCGGCGAAGACGGCCTCGGCCAGTGCGCGCCAGGTGCGCGCGGAGGTGTCGGCGGCGAACGGCACGGTGTTGAGGAACATGCCGAACACCTCGTCGCCGCGCAGCCGCTCGGGGCGGCCGTTGCACAGCAGGCCGCTGAAGAACCGCCGCCGGCCGGTGACGATGCTCATCACCTTGAGGTGCGCGGCGTGCAGCACGCTCTTCAGCGAGGTGCCGGCGGCGGCGGAGAGCCGGCGCAGTCCGGGACGCAGATCGGCCCACGGCACCTCGATGACGGTCGCCGGAGCGTCCGACTCGGTGCCCCACTCCGGCGGGAGCTCGAGCCGGTCCGACCCGGCGACGGTCGCCGCCCAGAAGTCACGGTCCGGCACCGAGGCGAGGGACTCGCGCTCGCGGGCGACGAAGTCGGCGAACCGCACCGCCGGCGGGGGCGGCAGGGCGGGCCGCTCGCCCCCGCGCAGCGTCCGGTACAACGCGATCAGCATCGCCACCGTGGAGGTGTGGCTCCAGCCGTCGAGGATCGCGTGGCTCTCCGAGTGGGTCAGCCGCCATTCGGAGTCGCCGACCTGGTGCACGTGGTAGCGCAACAGCGGCGCCGTGGTGATGTCGAACGGGCGGACGCGCTCGGCCCGCAGGTGCGCGCGTACCGCCTCCTCCTGCTCGTCGGCCGGCAGCCCGCGCAGGTCGTCGTAGCCGATCGGCAGGTCGACCGACGCGTGGACGAGTTGCATCAGCTCGGAGTAGCTGGACAGGTCGAACGACGTGCGCAGGATCTCGTGCCGGTCCGTGAGCAGCCGCCCGGCCTCCCGCAGCGCGTCCAGCGAGAAGGGCAGCTGGTCGCTGATCCCGTAGCAGGAGACGTTGCGGTAGACCGGCCGGTCGCCGCCGGACAGCATCTCGAACAGCATGCCGGCCTGGTTCTGGGTGATCGGATAGGCGTCGACGAGCCCGTCCGGCAGCCGGCTGCGGTCCGCCTCGCTCACCAGCGCGAACCGGTCGACGGTGGGCTCCGCCTCCTCGGCCGGCCCGGTCGGGACGACCACGCCCGCCAGGTCGGCCACGCTCTGGTGCGTGAACAGGTCCTGGACCGACACCGCGAGACCGGCCGCGCGCAGCAGCCCCACCATCCGGATCGCCCGCATCGAGTCGCCGCCGAGCAGGAAGAAGCTGTCCGTCACACCGACCGTGTCGACGCCGAGCGCCACGCCGAACGCGTCGGCGATCCGCTTCTCGAGTTCGTCGCGCGGGGCGACGTGGCCGCCGCCCGCCCCGCCCCGGTCGGGTGCCGGCAGGGCGCGGCGGTCCACCTTTCCGCTGGCGGTCAGCGGCAGGGCGGGCAGGATCGTCCAGCGCGCCGGGACCATCGCGTCCGGCAGGCGGTCGAGCAGGTACGCGCGCACCTGGTCGACGGTCTCCGGCCCGACGAGATAGCCGACGAGCTGCTCGTCGTGCACGGCCACCGCCGCCGCGGTGACGCCGGGAGCCTCGTGCAGCACGGCCTCGACCTCGCCGAGCTCGACGCGCTGACCACGGATCTTCACCTGGTGGTCGAGCCGGCCGAGGTACTCGATGCGGCCGGAGGGCAGGTAGCGGGCCAGGTCGCCCGTGCGGTACAGGCGTCGCCCCGGCGCGGCGGCGAACGGGTCGGGGATGAACCGTTCGGCGGTCAGGGCGGCCCGGCCGTGGTAGCCCCGGGCGAGCTGCACGCCCCCGATCAGCAGCTCGCCGGGCACCCCGACCGGGGTGGGCGCCAGGGCGGCGTCGACGACGTAGGCGGTGGTGTTGGCGATCGGGCGGCCGATGGTGACCGGCTCGCCGGGCTCGCAGCGCACCGCGGTGACGTCGACCGCGGTCTCCGTCGGGCCGTACAGGTTGTGCAGCTCGCACCCGATCCGCTCGTGCACCCGGGCGGCCAGCTCCGGCGGCAGCGCCTCGCCACTGCAGAGCAGCCGCCGCAGGGACGGCAGCGGTCCGACGGGCTCGGCCAGGAAGGCCCGCAGCATCGACGGTACGAAGTGGACGGTCGTGATCCCCTCCGTCCGGATCAGCTCGGCCAGGTACGCCGGGTCGCGGTGCCCTCCGGGGCGGGCGAGGACCAACGTCGCGCCGGTGACCAGTGGCCAGAAGAGTTCCCACACCGACACGTCGAACCCGACCGGCGTCTTCTGCAACACCCGGTCCGAGGCGTCGAGCCGGTAGGCGTCCTGCATCCACAGCAGGCGGTTGACGATCGCGCGGTGCTCGATCAGGGCGCCCTTGGGCCGGCCGGTCGACCCGGACGTGTAGATGAGATAGGCGGCGTGCGCGGGCGCGACCGGTTCGGACGGCGGCGGATCGCCGGCGGGCGACCCGTGGTCCTCAGCGGCCATGAAGTCCGCCGTGATCACCAGGCGGGCGCCGGAGTCGCGCACCATGAAGGCGCGGCGCTGCGCCGGGAGGTCCGGGTCCAACGGCAGATAGGCGGCTCCGGCCTTCAGAATCGCCACCAGCGCCCGCATCAGGTCCAGGCCGCGGGGCAGGCAGACGGCCACGACGGACTCCGGTCCGACCCCGGCCCGGCGCAGGCGCCGCGCGAGGACGCCGGCCTCGGCGTGCAACCGGCGGTACGACAGCTCCTCGCCACCGAAGCGCAGCGCGACCGCGTCGGGCGTGCGGGCGGCCTGCGCGTCCAGCAGCGCGGTCAGGGTCGCGGCCGGAGGGGAGTGGTCGACGGCGGTGTCGTTCCAGGCCGCGAGCTGGGCCGTTTCGGTGTCGGTGAGCATGGGCAGCCGGGTGACCGGGGTCCCCGGGTCGGCGGCGACCGCGGTCAGCAGCTGCCGGTAGTGCCCGGCGAGGCGCCGCACGGTCGCGGTGTCGAACAACGCCGTCGGGAAGTCCAGCCCGCCGGAGAGGGAGCCGTCCGCCTCCTCGGCCAGCCCGAGCGTCAGGTCGAACTTCGCCGTGGCCGGTCCGACGGACAGCTCCTCCCCCACCAGGCCGCCGGCGTCGAAGCCGGCCGACCCGCCCTCCTGGAAGAGGAACATGGTCTGGAACAGCGGGTTGCGGGACAGGTCCCGCTCCGGGGACAACGCGTCCACGATCCGCTCGAACGGCACGTCCTGGTGCGACTGCGCGTCCAGCACCGTCTCCCGGACCCGGGCCAGCACCTCGACGAAGGTCGGCTCGCCGGAGAGGTCGGTCCGCAGCACCAGCGTGTTGAGGAAGAGCCCGACCAGGCCGTGCACCTCCAACCGGTCCCGGCCGGCGGCCGGGGCGCCCACCGCGACGTCGGTCTGCCCGGTGTAGCGGGCCAGCAGGACCTGGAACGCGGCGAGCAGCACCATGAACGGGGTGGCGTTCGACGCCCGGCCCAGGTCACGGAGCCGACCGGCGACGGCTGCCGGCACCGTGAAGGTGACCAGCCCGCCGTCCGGGTTCCACACCGGCGGCCGGGGCCGGTCGGTCGGCAGCTCCAACGGCGTCAGCCCGGCCAGCCGGTCCCGCCAGTGGTCGACCTGCCGGTCCAGCCGGTCCCCGGCGAGCCGGGTCCGCTGCCAGACGGCGAAGTCCGCGTACTGGATCGGCAGCGGGGCGAGCGGGGAGGGCCGGTCGGCGACGAACGCGCCGTACAGGGCGGCCAGTTCGCGCAGGATGATCCCCTCCGACCAGCCGTCGGAGGAGATGTGGTGCATGGCGAGCACCAGGGCGTGCTCGTCCTCGGCGAGCCGGACCAGCCGGGCCCGCAACGCCGGGCCGGCGGCCAGGTCGACCGGGTCCGGCGCGGCGAGCAGCTCGCCGAGGCGCCGCCGGGCCGTCTCCCGGTCGGTGTGGCCGAGGTCGGTCACCGCCACCTCGACCGGTGCGGGCGGGTCGACGACCTGTGCCGGCTCACCGTCGACCACGACGTACCGGGTCCGCAGGATCTCGTGCCGGGCGACCAGTTCGGTCAACGCCCGGCGCAGCGCGTCGGAGTGCAGCGGGCCGCGCAGCCGGAGGCCGACGGACATCAGGTAACCGGTGCCGCCGGGCTGCAACTGGTCGAGCATCCAGAGCCGGTGCTGCCCGAAGGACAGCGGCAGCGCACCGGTGCGCGGGGCCGGGGTGATGGTGTCGGCGCGGCGGGACTGACCGGCCCCCCGCAGGCGCCGCTCCAGCAGTTCCTGTCGCAGGGACGCGCTCGGGGTGTGGCTGGTGGTCACAGGTTTCCCTCCTTCAGCAGTTCCGCCACCTCGGCGTCGGAAAGCCGTGCGATCTCGTTTTCGATGGCCGTGTGCACCGCGTCGGCGAGGTCGGCCACGGTCGTCCGCTCGAACAGCAGGCGCAGCGGCAGGTCGATGTCGAAGCTCTGCCGCAGGTGCGCGAGCACCCGGGTGGCGAGCAGCGAGTGACCGCCGAGGTCGAAGAAGTCGTCGTGGACGCCGACCCGGTCGACCTCCAGCACGGCGGCCCAGATCCCGGCCACGGTCTCCTCCAACGGGGTACGGGGCGCCTCGTACGCCCGGCCGGGATCGGCGCGCACCGGTGTCGGGGCGGGCAGGGCCCGGCGGTCGACCTTCTTGCTGGTGGTCAGCGGCAGGGCGTCCAGCACCATCCACTGGGCCGGGACCATGTAGTCCGGCAGCCGCTCGCCCAGGTGGGCCCGGAGTTCGCCGACCGAGGGCGGGGCGCCGTCGCGGCAGACCAGGTAGGCGACCAGGCCCTTCTCCCCCGGCTGGGTCTCCCGGGCCACCACCGCGACCGCGCGGATCGCCGGGTGCTCGGCCAGGGCCGATTCGATCTCGCCGAGTTCCATCCGGAAGCCCCGGATCTTGACCTGCTGGTCGATCCGGCCGAGGAACTCGATCGTCCGGTCCGGCCGGTACCGGACCAGGTCGCCGGTGCGGTAGAGCCGGCCGCCGGGTCCGTCGCCGAACGGGTCGGGCACGAACCGGTCGGCGGTCAGGCCCGGCCGGGCCAGGTAGCCCCGGGCCAGCCGTGCCCCGCCGAGCAGAAGCTCGCCGGGCACCCCGACCGGCACCGGGTCCAGGTGCTCGTCGACCACGTAGGCCCGGGTGCCGGGGACCGGGCGGCCGATCGGCAGGGCCGCCTCGGCCCGCTCGCCGGGCGGGTCGCCGGTGACCGGGTGCAGCAGGCAGGTGACGGTGGCCTCGGTGGGGCCGTAGTTGACCAGGAACCGGCCGGGCAGTCCGGTGGCCGCCCAGCGCCGGGCGTCGGCGACGGTGACCACGTCGCTGCCGACGTTCATCAGCTTCAGCTGCCGCAGGCGGTCGTCACCGGCCGGCAGGGCGTCCATCACCTCCCGGTAGTACGCGGGCGTGATCTCCATGTGGGTGACCCGGTGCCGGGCGAGCCGGTCCGGCAGCTCGGCCGGGCTCCAGAAGAGCGGGTCGCTGACCACCAGCGTCGCCCCGGCCAGCAGGGTGGCCATCATGCCGTCCATCGCCACGTCGAAGGTGAGCGCGGAGAGCAGCACCACCCGGTCGCCGGGGGCGATGTCGTACGCCCGGGCGATGACGCCGCAGTGGTGGGCGTACGCGCCGTGCGGGATCATCACGCCCTTGGGCCGCCCCGTGGAGCCCGAGGTGTAGATGACGTAGGCGAGGTCGTCCGGCCCGGTCGACGGGTCCGGCGCGGTGCCGTCCCGACCGGCGATCACCGCCCGGTCGGCGTCCACGGCGACCACGGCCACGCCGTCGGCGGCGACCCGGTCGGCGAAGCGCCGCACGGTGACCACCACCGCCGCCCCGGCGTCGGCGAGCATGAAGTGCAGCCGCTCGGTGGGATGGTCCGGGTCGACCGGGAGGTACACCCCGCCCGCCTTGAGCACCGCGAGGAGCGTGACCACCACCTCCAGGCCGCGTTCCAGGCAGACCGCGACCGGGACCTCCGGGCGTACCCCGAGTCCGCGCAGGTGGTGGGCGAGCCGGTTGGCCCGGGTGTCCAGCTCGGCGAAGGTCAGCCGCCGGCCGTCGAACTCCACCGCCACGACGTCCGGGTGCTGCCGGACCCGCCGGCTGAACAGCTCCAGGACGCCGGCGCCGGCGGCTGCGGCGGCGCCCAGCGGCCCGGCCGGCTCGCCGGCCCACTCCCCGGTCAGGTACGCCCGCTCCGCGTCGGTGGGCAGGGTCAGGTCGCGCAGGGCGGTTCCCGGCGCGGTCGCCAACTGGCCGAGCAGGTGCAGGTAGTGCCCGGCCATCCGCTCGACGGTGCGGCGGTCCCAGAGCGCGGTGGCGTACTCGAACCAGCAGCGCAGCCGGCCGTCCGGGTGCTGCTCCACGGAGAGGGTGAGATCGAACTTGGCCACCGGGTACGCGCTGTCGACGTGCTCGATGGCGGCCGGGCCGAGGGTCGCGGTCATCCGCTCCAGGTGTTGCAGCTCGAACATCACCTGGAACAGCGGGTTGCGGGACAGGTCCCGGTCCGGCCGCAGCGTGTCGACCAGCCGCTCGAAGGCCACGTCCTGATTGCGGAACGCGTCCGTCACGGTACGGCGCACCTGGTCGAGCAGGACCGGGAAGGGCTGGCCGTCGACCAGTTCGGCGCGCATCACCAGGTTGTTGACGAAGAAGCCGAGCAGGTCCTCGGTCTCCTGTCGGGTCCGGCCGGCGACCGGGGTGCCGACGACCACGTCGTGCTGCCGGGCGTACCGGCCGAGCATGACCTGGAAGACCGCCAGCAACACCATGAACAGCGTGGCGCCCTCCCGGTTGCCCAGCTCGGCCAGCGCCCGCCCGACGTCGGTCGGTACGTCGACGACGACGTTGTCGCCGGCCGGGTCGCGCAGCACCGGGCGGGGCCGGTCGGTGGGCAGCTCCAGCGGGGTCGCGCCGGCCAGCTGTCGGGACCAGTAGGCGAGCTGGGCGTCCAGTTCGGGGCTGTCCTGGCGGGCCGCCTCCCAGGCCGCGAAGTCCGCGTACTGCACGGGCAGGTCGGGCAGGGCGGCGACCGCGCCGCCGCCGGCGTACGCACGGTAGAGGGTGTCGAGTTCGCGCAGGAGGATGTCCATCGACCAGACGTCGAACGCGATGTGGTGCACGGTCAGCGCGACCAGGTGCTCCTCGGCGGCGACCCGGACCACCTGGGCCCGGATCACGCGCTCGGCGGCCAGGTCGAAGGGACGCCTGGCCGCCGCCCGCAGCAGCGCCTCGGCGCGGTCGGCGGCGTCCGGGTCCCCGCTGAGGTCGATCAGCTCGCACCCGACCGGTGCCGGCGGGTCGACCACCTGCACGGGCTCGCCGTCGACCGAGTGGTAGCGGGTACGCAGGATCTCGTGCCGGTTGACCACCTCGTCCACCGCCCGCCGGAACACCGCCACGTCGAACGGGCCGGTCAGCCGCATCGAGATCGGGATCAGGTATTCGAGGCTGCCCGGTTCGAGCTGGTCCAGGAACCACAGCCGGCGCTGGCCGAGGGAGAGCGGCAGGTCTCCGTCCCGCGCCACCGGCAGGATCGCCGCACCGGCCGGCTCGTCGGCGGAGCCACCCGCGCCGGGGCGGGCCGCGTCGACCAGGGCGGCGAGCTCGGCGACGGTGGGGGCGGTGAAGAGCTGCCCGACGGTCAGCTCCACGTCGAGGGCCCGACGCACCCGGAGCACGCCCCGGATGGCGAGCATGGAATGGCCGCCGAGGGTGAAGAAGTTGTCGTCCCGGCCGATCCGCTCGACGCCGAGCAGCTCGGCCCAGATCCCGGCGATGGTCCGCTCGGTGTCGGTGGCCGGCGGCAGGTACCTCCGGTCGGCGCCCGGTCGGGGGCCGTCGGGCGTTGGCAGGGCCGCCCGGTCCAGCTTGCCGTTCGCGGTCAGCGGAAGGGCGTCCAGGCTGATCACGGTGGACGGGACCATCGCGGCGGGCAGCCGGTCGGCGAGCGCGTCGCGCAGTCCGCCCGGATCGATCCGGGCGCCGGCGGCGGGCACCACGTACGCGACCAGCTCGGCGTCGCCCGAGGGCGGCCGGTACAGGGTCGCCACCGCCGCGTCGACGCTCGGGTGCCGACGCAGGGCCGCCTCGACCTCGCCCGGCTCGATGCGCACCCCGTGCAGCTTGACCTGGTCGTCGAGGCGGCCCAGGTACTCCAGGCTGCCGTCGTCGCGCCAGCGGGCCAGGTCGCCGGTCCGGTACAGGCGCCTGCCCGGCGTGGCGGCGTACGGGTCGGGGGTGAACTTCTCCCCGGTCAGGGCGGGTCGCCCCAGGTAGCCGCGCGCCACGCCGACCCCGCCGAGGCAGAGCTGGCCGGCCACCCCGACCGGCACCGGCCGGTCGCCGGCGTCGAGCACCAGGACGGTGCAGCCGGGCAGCGGCCGGCCGATCGGGACGGTCCCGGTGCCCTCGTCGCCACGGTAACGCCAGGCGGTCGCGTCGATCGCGCACTCGGTGGGACCGTAGGTGTTCCAGATCTCCACGGGCAGCAGGGCGCGGAGCTGCTCGCAGAGCGCCACCGGCAGCGGCTCCCCCGCGGAGCAGACCAGCCGCAGCGCGGCGCACCCGGACAGGTCGGACTCGTGCAGCAGCACCCGCAGCACGGACGGCACCAGTTGCAGCACCGTGACGTCGTGCGCCCGCACCGCCCGCAGCATCGCGCCCGGGTCGCGGTGGGCGTCCGGGGCGGCCAGCACGACCGCGCCGCCGCTGACCAGCGGGGCCAGGAACTCCCACATGGAGGCGTCGAAGCCGAGGGCGGTCTTCTGCAGCACCCGGTCGGCGGCGGTGAGCCCGTACTGCTCGACCGACCACAGCACCCGGTTGCGGATGCCGGCGTGGGTGACCACGACCCCCTTGGGCCGGCCGGTCGATCCGGAGGTGTACATGACGTAGGCGGCGGCGTCGGGGTCGGTGGCCGGCGGCGACGCCGCGGCGCCGTCGGGGCGACCGGCCCCGACCGCGGCGTCGCGGAAGGCGTCGACGAGCACCACCGGGGCGTCACCGGCCGACAGCAGGCCCCGCAGGGCCGACTCGGTGACCAGCACCGACACCCCCGCGTCGGCGGCCATGAACTCCAGCCGGCCGACGGGCTGGTCGGGGGCGAGGGGCACGTAGACGCCGCCGGCGAGCAGCACCCCGAGCAGCGCGGTCACCAGGTCCGGTCCGCGGTGCACCGCGACCCCGACCGGGGTGCCGACGCGGACCCCGACGCTGTGCAGGTGCGCGGCGAACTCCCGGGCGCGGCCGGCCAGCTCGGCGTAGCGGACCTCGGTGCCGTCGTCGGCGATCAGCGCCGTCGCGTCGGGGGTCGCCGCCGCCTGGGCGAGGAAGAGCTCCGGCAGCCCCGGGCCCGCGGCCCGGTCGGCGCCCCGGCTCCACTCGCCGAGCACCTCCCGGCGTTCCCGGGGGGCCAGCAGGTCCAACTCGGCCAGAGGGACCCGGCGGGCGACGACGGCGGCCAGCAGATGCAGGTAGTTGGCGACCATCCGGTGCACCCGGGCGCCGTCGAACAGCGCGGTGGGGAAGACCACCTCCCCGTGGTACGAGCCGTCCGGTTGCCCGACCAGTTGCAGGGAGAGGTCGAACGCGGAGGAGGTCCACGAGGTGGGCTGCTCGGTGACGGTCAGGCCGGGCAGGGCGAAGGGGGCCGGGTCGGCGTTGTGCAGCCCGAAACCCACCTGGAACAGCGGGTTGCGGGACAGGTCCCGCTCCGGGGCCAGCTCGGCGACGATCCGGTCGAACGGCACCTCCTGGTTGTCGTAGGCGTCCAGCGTGGTCGTCCGGACCTGGTCGAGCAGGTCGGGGAAGGACGCCGGGGCGGCCAGGTCGGCCCGGAGCACGACGGTGTTGACGAAGAGGCCGACGAGGTCCTCCAGCTCGACCTCGTGCCGCCCCGCCACCGACACCCCGACCGCCACGTCGCTCTGCCCGGCGTACCGGCCGAGCAGGAGCTGGAAGGCGGCGAGGAAGACCATGAACGGGGTGGCGCCCCGGTCCGCGCCGAGTCGGGTCAGCGCCGCCGCCAGCTCCGCCGGCACGGTGAAGGTGAGGCCGTCGCCGTCGGCCTGCCACTGCGCGGGCCGGGGCCGGTCGGTGGGCAGCTCCAGCGGGCCGAGCCCGCAGAGCCGCTCCCGCCAGTAGCCGACCTGGGCGTCGACGTGCGGCCCGGACAGCCAGTTCTCGCGCTGCCAGGCGGCGAAGTCCGCGTACTGGACGGGCAGCGGCGGCAGCGGGCTGGGCCGGCCGGCGAGGAACGCCCCGTAGAGGGCGTGCAGTTCCCTGGCGAGGACGCCCCAGGACCAGCCGTCGAAGGCGATGTGGTGCACCACGAACAGCAGGACGTGGTCGTCCGCCGCGCAGCGGATCAGCCGGGTCCGCAGCGGTGGGTCCTTGCGCAGGTCGAGCGGGACGTCGAGGGCCGCGGCCACCACCTCGTCGAGGCGGCGGTCCCGGTCGTCGGCCGGCGAGTCGCTCAGGTCGACGAGTTCGATCTCGACCGGGCCGGGCGGGTCGATCACCTGCACGGCACGCCCGTCCACCGTGTCGTACCGGGTCCGCAGGATCTCGTGCCGCGCGCTGATCTCGGTCCACGCGGCCCCCAACGCCGTGGTGTCGAGGGGACCGCGCACCCGCACCGCCTGGTGCAGGAGGTACTCGCTGGCGCCGGAGCGGAGCTGGTCGACGAACCAGAGCTGCTCCTGCGCCGACGACACGGCGTAGCCGTCCCCGTGATCGGGTGGCACCGCCCCGCCGGTGCCGACGTACCGGCTGTCGCCGTCTGTCATGGGTCTTCGCCTCCGTGTCCAGGCCGGGCATCGCTGCGATGCCGTGGAGAGTTGCCGTTGCCGGGTGGGCGACGCCGCCGCCGTGCCGGGATGGGTGCGGAACGGGCCGCCCGTCGGTCCGGTGTGCGAAGGGGGCCCTCCGGCACACCGCCGACGGTCAGCCCGGGGCGGTGCCGGCCGCCGCGAGCGCCGCGCGGTACGGCTCGGCCATCGCCACGGCGATCCGCCGGTCGCCGGTGAACGGTTCCCGGGCGTGCGCGGCGAGCATGTTGTCCACCACCAGCACGTCGTCGCGCTGCCAGTCGAAGCGCCGCTGGGCCGCCCGGTAGCAGTCCCGCAGGTGGGCCACCACGTCGTCCGGGATCCGCCCACCGTCGCCGTAGTAGGTGTTCGTGGGCAGCTCGGTCTCGTCGAACAGCTCCCGCAGCCCGGCGCAGACCTCCCCGGCCAGCGTGGTCACGTGGAAGAAGGTCACATGGTTGAACCAGAGCAGCTCGCCGGTGCCCGGGTGCCGGTGCATGGCGGCGCGTCGGGCCCGGGTGCGCGGCCCCGAGCTGGTCCACTCCACCTCGATGCCGCTGCGGGCGCAGTAGCGCGACACCTCGTCCCGGTCGTCGGTGTTGAACGCCTGCTGCCAGGGCACGCCGAAGCCCTCGTGGAAGTTGCGCACCACCATCCAGCCCCGGGCGACGAACTCGTCACACACCGCCGGGTCGATGGCCTGGCGCACCAGGCGGGTGTCGGCGAGCGGCGTGGCGCCCATGGTGGCCGGCGTACGCAGGCAGTGGAAGTACAGGACCATCGGCCAGTCGGCCTGGTAGGAGTTCTCGTTGTGCAGGAAGATCTCCTCGGCCGGCGGATGGTCCGTCGAGGTGTAGACCTGCCCCTTGATGGTGCTGCGGGGCGACGAACGCTCGACGTAGTCCAACGGCTCCCCGGAGAGCGCGCGGACCACCCCGTCGAAGCCGTCCACCCCGCCGACGTCGAACCCGCGCAGCAGGACGGCCCCGTGCTCCCGCAGCCGGGCCCGGATCGCGGCCCGGTCGGCGGCCAGCCGCCCGGCGATCGGCTCCCCCGGCGTGCCGGCGGTCAGGACGAACGGAAGCGCCTTCTCGGCCGACCCGCGCGGCAGCGGCGGCACCGTCATCCGGGGCGTACTCATCGCTTCTCCTGTCGGCCGCTGGGCTGGCGGTTGCGCGGCAGGGCTCAGCCTCTCCGCTGAGGCATGAGTCAGAAAGAGAATCCCCGGCAAGGCTCGTACGCGTTTTTCTGCCGGTTCTTCTCTACGGCCGGCGATGGCGTCCCGGCAGGGTGTGACCGGCAGTGGGACCAGTGTCGTGTCGTACGACACGGCTGCCCTTTCCCGATGAGGAGCCGGCATGTCCGACGAGAACACCGATGAGCGCACGTACCGGGTCGTGGTGAACGACGAGGAGCAGTACTCGATCTGGCTGGGTGACCGGGAGCTGCCGCTGGGGTGGCGCGCGGAGGGCACCGAGGGCACCCGCGAGGAGTGCCTGAAGCGGATCGACGAGGTGTGGACCGACATGCGCCCGCTCAGCCTGCGCCGGCGTATGGAGCAGGCGGCGGGCCGGTAGTCGTGACCGCCATGGCGAAGCTGACCGCGACCGACGGGCACCGGGTCCCGACGGAGTGGAACGACACCGAGGTCGGGTACCCGGCCGACCAGTGCCTGCACGAGCTGGTCGAGGAGCAGGTACGGCGTACCCCGGACGCGATCGCCGTGGTGTCCGACGAGCGGACCGTCCGCTACGCCGAGCTGAACCGCGAGGCCAACCGGCTCGCCCACCGGCTGCGGGCGGCCGGAGTGCGTGCGGAGTCGGTGGTGGGCGTGTGCCTGCACCGGGGAGTCGACCTGGTGGTCGCGCTGCTGGGGGTGCTCAAGGCGGGCGGCGCCTACCTGCCGGTGGACCCGGACCAGCCGGCGGACCGGATCCGCTACCTGCTCACCGACTCGACGGCGGCGACCGTCGTCACCGGCCCGGGTGTCGACCACGGGCCGCTGGCCGCCGCCACCGGCGCCCCGGTCCGGGTCGACGACGACCACCGGGGGCTGCCGGACGACGACCCGGAGCCGGTCGCCGGCCCGGCCAACGCCGCCTACGTCATCTACACCTCCGGCTCCACCGGCCGCCCGAAGGGCGTGGTCGTGGAGCACCTGTCGATCGTCAACCGGGTGCGCTGGAGGCCGGACGCCCGGGGCGCCGACGGCGGCGTGGTGCTCCAGAAGACGCCGTTCGGCTTCGACGTCTCCGTGTGTGAGCTCTTCTCCCCGCTGACCACCGGGGCGACCCTGGTGATGGCCCGTCCCGGCGGGCACCGCGATCCGGCGTACCTGGCCCGGGTGGTGGCCGAGCGCGGGGTCACCTCGATCCGCTTCGTGCCGTCGATGCTGCGTGCCTTCCTGGACGTGCTGCCCGCCGGCCGCACCAGCCTGCCGTCGGTGCGGCAGGTTCTGTGCAGCGGCGAGGCGCTCCCCGCGGACCTGGTGGCCGCGGCGCACGACCGGCTCGACTGCGAGGTGTTCAACCTGTACGGGCCGACCGAGGCGGCGGTCGAGGTGACCAGCACCCGCTGCCTGCCCGGCGAGGCGGTGACCATCGGCCGGCCGGTGGCCAACACGCGCACGTACATCGTGGACGGCGAGCTGCGGCCGGTGCCGGTCGGCGCGCCCGGGGAGCTGCTGCTCGCCGGGGTCCAGCTCGCCCGGGGCTATCTCGGCCGGCCGGGCCTGACCGCCGCCAGCTTCGTCCCCGACCCGTTCGCCGACCGGCCCGGACAGCGCGTGTACCGCACCGGGGACCAGGCCCGGTACCTGCCCGACGGCAGCATCGAGTACCTGGGCCGGCTGGACCACCAGGTGAAGATCAGGGGCTTCCGGATCGAACTGGGCGAGATCGAGTCGGTGCTCGGCCGGCACCAGGCCGTCCGCGCCGCCGTGGTGGACGTGCACCACGGCGCGGTCGGCGGCCCGCAGCTCGTCGGGTACCTGCTGCCGGCCGGCCCGGAACCGCCCGACCACGCGGCGGTCCGCGCGTACCTGGCCGAGCGGCTGCCGGACCACATGGTCCCGCGGAGCTGGGTGACCCTCGACCACCTGCCGGTGACCGGCAGCGGAAAGGTCGACCGCCGGCGCCTACCGGCGCCCGCCCCGGCCGGGCCGGTGACCGACGGGCCGACGGCGGCCCCGCGTACCCCCACCGAGCAGGCCGTCGCCGAGGTGTGGACCGAGGTGCTCGGCGTCGACCGCTGCGGGATACACGACGACTTCTTCGACCTCGGCGGTCACTCCCTGCTGGCCACCCAGGTCGTCGCGTTGCTGCACGAACGGTTCCCGGTCGACCTGCCGGTCAGCGCGGTCTTCGAGGCACCGACCGTGGCAGAGCTGGCGACGGTGCTCCAGGAGGCCGTCGAGGAACGGGTGGCGGAGATGTCCGAGTCCGAACTGGAGACGATGTTGGCGCAGGTGGGCAAGGAGTGAAGAGTCCCGAGGGTCCGTCCCGATCCGTCCCCGCTGCGGCTCCCGGCGGCGCCGCCACGGATCCCGCGCACACCCCGCCGGTCCCCGCCACCGGCACCCCGCCCCCGACCTCGACCGACGCCCGCCGTCGGGCGCTGGTGGAGGCGCTGCTGGCCGGGCGGGCCCCGGACCGGTCGCGGGCCACCCCGCACGCGCCGCAGCGGCCGGCAGGTCCGCTGCCGCTGTCCTATCCGCAGCAGGGGGTGTGGCTGCTCGACCAGATCCGGCCCGGCGGCGCGGAGTACGTCGTGCCGTTCAGCTGGCGGCTGACCGGAGCGCTGAACCCGGTGGCCCTACGCGACGCCTGGCGGGAGGTGGTCCGGCGCCACGAGGTGCTGCGGACCCGCTACCAGGTCGTGGACGGCCGGCCGAGCCAGGTGGTCGGCCCGGCCGAGCCGGTCGAGCTGCCGGTCACCGACCTGAGCGGCTGCGTCCCGTCGCAGCGGCGGGGGCTGCTGGACTCGCTGCTCCGCAACGAGGCGAGCGTTCCGTTCGACCTGGGTCGGGACGCCCCGCT
Source organism: Micromonospora sp. URMC 107 (assembly GCF_051386315.1). Lineage (NCBI taxonomy): Bacteria > Bacillati > Actinomycetota > Actinomycetes > Micromonosporales > Micromonosporaceae > Micromonospora > Micromonospora sp. URMC 107. The sequence continues at coordinate 2,476 of NZ_JBPQTK010000038.1, read as the reverse complement.
GCGGGTCCGGCTGGTCCGGCTCGCCGAGGACGAGCACGTCATGGTGCTGGTCGTCCACCACATCGCGTTCGACGGCTGGTCGGTCGGCGTGCTGGCCCGGGAACTCGGCGCGCTCTACCCGGCGCTGGCCGCCGGCGAGCCGTCCCCACTCGCCCCGCTGCCGATCCAGTACGCGGACTTCGCGGTGCGGCAGCGGGAGCGGGCGGCCGGCCTGACCGCGCAGCTCGACCACTGGCGCGACCGGCTGGCCGGCCTCGTGCCGCTGGAGCTGCCGACCGACCGGCCCCGCCCGCCGGTGCAGGACCCCCGGGGCGCGACGCTGCCGTTCACCGTGCCGGCCGACCTCGGTGGCGCCCTCGCCGCCCTCGGGCGGCAGCACCGGGCGACCCCGTTCATGGTGCTGCTGGCCGTGTTCCAGGTCCTGCTGGCCCGCTACACCGGGCAGACCGACGTCGCGGTGGGCACCCCGGCCGCCGGGCGTACCCGCCCCGAGGTCCAGGACCTGATCGGGTACTTCGTCAACACGCTGGTGCTGCGGACCGACCTCTCCGGCGAGCCGACCTTCGTCGAGGTGCTGGCCCGGGTCCGGGAGACGGTGCTGGACGCGCAGTCGCACCAGGACGTGCCGTTCGAGCGGATCGTGGACGCGTTGTCCCCGGAGCGGGACCTGTCCCGCAACCCGCTGTTCCAGACCATGTTCGTGATGCAGAACGCCACGGCGGCCGACTTCGCCGGGGCGGGACTGCACGCGCGGCAGGTGCCGACGCTCTGGCACACCGCCAAGTTCGACCTGACCATGCAGATGACCGAGGAGGCGGACGGCTCCTTCTCCGCCGTGGTCGAGTACGCGACGGCGTTGTTCGACGGCGCGACCGTGCGGCGCCTCGCCGGGCACTACCGGCAGCTGCTGACCGCGGTCGCCGCCGACCCGGACACCCCGGTCACCCGGCTGCCCATGCTCACCGACACCGAAACGGCCCAACTCGCGGCCTGGAACGACACCGCCGTCGACCACCCCGGCGAGACCCTGCTCCACCGGCTGGTGGAGGCGCAGGCGGACGCCACCCCCGACGCGGTCGCCGTGCTCGACGAGCACCACGAGCTGACCTACGCCCAGCTCGACGCCCGCGCCAACCAGCTCGCCCACCGGCTGATCGCCCTCGGTGCCGGCCCCGAACGGATCGTCGCCGTCAGCGCGCGGCGCCGCGTCGCCCTCACCGTGGCCCTCCTCGCCGTCCTCAAGACCGGCGCCGCCTACCTCCCACTCGACCCCACCCATCCCGTCGACCGGCTCCGCTGGATGCTCACCGACACCGGCAGCCCCGTCACCCTGGTCGACACCCCCGACCAGCACGACTGGCACCCGGGCCCGCGGGTCCACCTCGACGACCCCACCCTCGCCGACGAACCCACCGGACGACCCGGCGTCAGCACCGACGACCGCAACCCCGCCTACCTGATCTACACCTCAGGCTCCACCGGCCGCCCCAAGGGCGTCCTCATCGACCACCGCGCCATCGTCAACCGGCTCCGCTGGATGCAGGACACCTACCGCCTCGACCACACCGACCGGATCCTGCAGAAGACCCCGCACACCTTCGACGTCAGCGTCTGGGAGTTCTTCTGGCCCCTGACCACCGGCGCCGCCCTCGTCATGGCCCGCCCCGACGGGCACCGCGACCCCACCTACCTCGCCGAGACCATCGACCGGCGGCGCGTCACCACCATCCACTTCGTACCCTCGATGCTCCGCGCCTTCACCACCTACCTCGCCACCACCCGCACCGCCCTGCCCCACCTGCGGCGCGTCATCTGCTCCGGAGAGGCCCTCCCGGACGACCTCGCCATCGCCGTGCACACCCACCTCGACGTCGAGCTGCACAATCTCTACGGTCCCACCGAGGCCGCCGTCGACGTCACCGCCACCCCCGTCCACCCGGGCCGCACCGTCACCATCGGCGCGCCCATCGCCAACACCGGCGCCCACATCCGGGACCCGTGGCACAACCCGGTCCCCGTCGGCGTCCCCGGAGAACTCCTCCTCACCGGCGTCCAGCTCGCCCGCGGCTACCACGGCCGACCCGCCCTCACCGCCGAGCGCTTCACCCCCGCCCAGGACGGCCAACGCGCCTACCACACCGGCGACCTGGCCCGATGGCGCCCGGACGGCACCATCGAGTACCTCGGCCGGCTCGACCACCAGGTCAAGATCCGCGGCAACCGCATCGAGCTCGGCGAGATCGAGGCGACCCTCGCCGACCACCCCACCGTCCACACCGCCGTCGTCCACCCCCACGGCCCGACCGACGACCGGCAACTCGCCGCCTACCTCACCGCCGCCGACGGCCACACCGTCGAGCACGACACCCTGCGCGCCCACCTGCGCGCGCAGCTGCCCGAGTACATGGTCCCCACCCACTGGATCACCCTCGCCGAGCTCCCCCTCAGCGCCAACGGAAAGATCGACCGCAAGGCC
>NZ_JBPQTK010000037.1:0-45749 GCF_051386315.1 Micromonospora sp. URMC 107 | reverse complement strand
GGATTCGGCGGGGCCGGTCGGCGCGGGGCGGGGGCGGGGCGAGGTGGCGCGGGGGACGAAGCCTCAGCTGAGCAGGCCGCCGAGGAGACCGCCCTGCTGCTCCTGGGAGCCGCTGCCCATGATGGGCGGCTCCTCGGAGGGCTGCACGACGACGAAGCCCTGACCGGCGAAGCTCATCGTGAACGACTCTCCGGTGCGGCGGCCGAGCAGCGTGCCGAGGCCGAGCTGCTCGGCGCGGTGGTAGCCGGTCTGGAGGTTGGCCGACCAGCAGACCGCCGCCTGCGGGTCGACGTAGGTGGGGGCGTCGACGCTCAGCACCACCGGGGTGCCCTTGGTGGTGATGGCGATCCGCCCGTGGCCGCTGAAGACGCAGTTGAACAGGCCGGACGACGACGCCATGCCGGCCCCGCCGACCATCCGGATGTCGTACTGGAGGGTGGAGTCGAAGGCCAGCACGCTGGAGCCGTTGATGGAGAGCGCGTCGCCGGGCTCCAGGTCGATGACGTGCACGTCCTTGGCGAAGTCGGCGAGGAAGACGTCACCCCGGCCGGAGACCTTCATCAGCGGGACGCCCTCGCCGGTCAGCTTCTGCTTGAGGAACTTCCCGAGCCCGCCGGAGCCGAGGGCCTGGAACTGCACCTGCCCCTGGTAGGCGACCATCGACCCGACCCGGGCCATCGCCTCGCCGTTCAGTTCGATCTTCAACATCTTGGAGTTCTGCAGCCGCATGCCGGGCTGCGCGGACTCCTTCTCAAGGTTCTCCGCCGAGAACAGCTCGCTGCGCATGGAAGTGCCTCCTGAGTTCGTGGTGCCTGGACCGACGGTAGGCGACCGTGGCAACCGCCAACCACCGGCCGTCCGGCCCGGGGCGACCACCGGTCGTCGCCGGTTCGGGGCGACCACCGGTCGTCGCCGGCCCGCCGTGCCCGTCCCGACCGGCGCGCGGCCCACCCTCGGCGGTGCCGCCGATCCCTAGCCCCAGCCCAGCTCGTGCAGGCGGGTGTCGTCGATGCCGAAGTGGTGGGCGATCTCGTGCACCACCGTGACCGCGACCTCGTCGACGACGTCCTCGTCGTCGTCGCAGATGCGCAGGATGGGGTTGCGGTAGATCAGGATGCGGTCCGGCAGCACGCCGGCGTAGTCCCAGCCCCGGTCGGTGAGGGCGTGGCCCTCGTAGAGGCCGAGCAGGTCCTCGCCCGGGGGCGGGTCGTCCTCGACCAGGATCACGACGTTGCTCATCAGCGCGAGGAGTTCCTCGGGCACCTCGTCGAGCGCGTCGCCGACCAGCTCCTCGAAGCGCTCGCGACTCATCTCCACCGGCACCCGGCCCATTCTGCCCGACGACCCGGCCCGCCCGCGCCGGTCGGAACTGGCGGACCGCCACGGGGAGCGAGTGCGGCTCCCCGTGGCGGTCGACGCCGACGGCGGAACGGTCAGGTCAGGAGGCGAGGCGGGCGGTCAGGCTGATCTGGGCGCCCGGGGCGAGCAGGCGGGAGATCGGGCAGTTCTCCTTGGCGGTCTCCGCGAGCTTGGTGAACTGCGCCTCGTCGATGCCCGGCACCTGGCCGACGGTGTCCAGCTCGATGCGGGTCACCGTCATCCCGGCGTCGGTCTTGTCGAGGTGGACCTTGGCGGTGGTCTCCACGGAGGTGGGCGGCGAGCCCGCCTCGGCGAGCGCCTTGGAGAACGCCATCGAGAAGCAGCCGGCGTGGGCCGCCCCGATCAGCTCCTCGGGGTTGGTGCCCTCACCCTCCTCGAACCGGGACTTGAAGGAGTAGTTCCCCTGCATCCCGCCCTTGCCGGTGCGGATCGTGCCGGACCCCTCGGTGAGGTTGCCCTGCCACTGTGCGGAAGCGGTACGGATAGGCATGCACCCGACGCTAGTCGAACAGGCACCGGCCGGCGACCGTTCACGCTCCGCGTCGCCGGGTGCGTACTGTGTCATGATTCGGGGCAGGCCCGCGAACGCGGAAGGGTGGCCGATGTCCCAGGATTCCCCCATTCCCCGGCAGGAACACCGGTCCGACGGTGCGGCCGTCCTGGAGTGGGGCACGGAGCCGGCCGGGCCGGGCCGGTTCGGCCGTACGTTCTCCGGTCTGGGCCGGGATCGTCGCCTCCCCGTGCTGCTCGCGGCGCTCGGCGCGGTGGCCGCCCTCGCCTCGATGCTCGGCGAGTGGCAGGTGATGACCATCCCCAACGCCGGCCCGCAGGGCAACACGCCGCTGCGGGTGCCGGGCGGGGTGTCCGACATCGGCGGGTTCGGGGTGGGCTACCTGGTCGGACTGTTCGCCCTGGTCTGCGCGGTGGTGCTCGCGCTGCGCGGCACCCTCGCGGTACGCCCGAACGCCCGGCTCGCCGGGCTGGCCCTGGCCGTGGCGCTGCTGGGGCTGCTGGTCGCGACCGCCGCCTCGCTCGACGAGGCCGGCCAACGGGTCTTCTTCTACTCCACCGACGACGGGTTCCGGGTCGAGTACGGCCGCGGCCTGGTGACGGCGTTCCTGGCCTGCGCCCTCCTCGCGGCGGCGTTGAAGCTGGCCCCGACCGACGCGGCCCCGCCCGCCGAGCAGGCGGACGACGGGGGCGGGGCGGAGCCGGTGGGCCAGCGCCGCCGCAGCCGCAGGGCCCGGGACGTGGCGGACGACGGGCTGCCCGCGCCGGCCGACCTCACCGTCGGGCCGGCCATCCCCTTCGCCCGCCCGGAACCCCGGGACTGACCCGGTCGGCCGCCGCACCCCGCGCTGGTGGCCGCCAACCCGCGCGGTGACCCGGCCCGCACCGCAGCCCGAACGGCCTCGCCGGTCCGCCCGCACCCCTCAGGGGGCCACCCAGCGGACCTCGCCCTCCACCCGCTCGTCGGTGGCCCGCAGGCCGAGCCGCTCGGCCACCCGGGCGGAGGCCCGGTGATCGGGGTGCACGTGCGCGACCAGCGACCCGACGCCGTGCTCCGCCAGCCAGCCGACCAGGCCGACGGCGGCCTCACCCGCGTAGCCGCGGCCCTGGTGCGGCGCCAGGACGATCCAGGCCAGCTCGGCAACCGGCCGGTCGCCGTCGAGCCGGACGGTGGCCTGGACGGTGCCGACCGCGTCGCCGGTGTCCCGGTGCCGGACGATCCAGTTGAGCCAGCCCTCCCGGCCGTCCGGGGACCGCCCGGCCACCTGCCGGCCGTAACGCTCCCGAAGTTGCTCGGGGGTGGCCGGACCGCCCCCGATGTACTCGTACAGGGCCGGGTCGTCCAGGAGGGGGGCGAGTTCCTCGGCGTGGTCGACCCGGAGGGGCTCCAGCAGCAGCCGCTCGGTGTCGATGGTCTCCGCCACCGGCCAGTCCCGCTCTCCCACCCGCCCACCGTACGGCCGCGTGGGCGGTCCCGGGCGGGAACACCGGCGGGCCGTCGACCGTTGGCCCGGCATTCGCCGGAACGCCATGGTCGGGGCCCGTTCCGCGAGGTACGTTTGCTGCCCGCCGTCACTCAGGGTCGAGGCACCGAGGACCGAGACGGCTGGCAGCGACGGCGGCGGGCGAAGGAGGAACGATGACCCGCCCGGGCCTGCCCAAGCTGATCGCCACGGATCTCGACGGGACGCTCGTCCGCAGCGACGAGACCGTCTCCGCGTACACCCATGCGGTGCTCGACCGGGTGCGGGCCGCCGGGATCCCGGTGGTCGGCGCGACCGGTCGCGGGCCCCGGCTCGCCGAACTGACCCGCAACGACATCCGCGCCGCGGACTTCCTGGTGATGGCCGGCGGCGGCCGGGTGGTCGACCAGAGCGACCCCTCCGGGCCGGTGGTGCTGCGCGACGAGCGCCTTCCCGCCGAGGTGCTGGCCACGCTGCTGGCCGACCTGGAGGCGGCCGTCGGGCCGCTGACCGTGATGGTCGAGGCGTCGGACGAGCACGACGCCCCGCTCTGGGGCGACTACCACCCGAGCTGGCCCTACCAGGACGCGTTCGAGACGCGCAGCCGCGCCGAGTGCCTCTCCTGCGACGTGATCAAGGCGTTCGTCCGGACCGCCGACCACCACGTCGACGAGTTGCTCGCGGTCGCCCGGCAGATCGTCCCGCCGGAGGTCGCCACGCTCACCCAGGCCGGGCTGGGCTTCGTCGAGATCTGCCCGCCCGGGGTGGACAAGTCCACCGGGCTGACCGTGGTGGCGCAGCGCCTCGGCGTCGACCCGGCCGAGGTGCTGGTCTTCGGCGACATGCCCAACGACCTGCCGATGTTCGAGTGGGCCGGCTGGGCGCGGGTCGCGGTCTCCAACGCCCACCCGACGGTGCGCGCCCTCGCGGACGAGGTGACCCTGCGCAACGACGACGACGGGGTGGCGGTGTACCTCGATCGGCTACTGTCCCGCTGATGGGAGAGGCACCACGGCTGATCGCCACCGACATCGACGGCACCCTGCTCCGGGACGACCGCACGCTCAGCCCGCACACCGCCGAGGTGCTGGCCCGGCTCTCCGCGCGGGACACGCCGGTCGTGCTGGTCACCGGCCGTCCGATCCGCTGGCTGAAGATGGTGTACGAGCAGCTCGCCGAGCCGCTACCGGCGATCTGCGCCAACGGCGCGGTGGTCTACGACCCGGTCACGGACGAGGTGCTACGGGCCGACCCGCTCGCCCCGCAACTGCTCGCCGAGGTGGCCCGGCGGCTGCGCGCCGAGGTGCCCGAGGTCAGCTTCGCGGTGGAGATCGTCGACAGCCGGCAGATGCGGCACGAGGCGCACTACCCGCTGCGCTGGGACGCCGACCACGACGCGATCCGGGCGGTCGAGACCCCCGAGGAGCTGCTGGCGGCGCCGGCGGTGAAGCTGCTCGCCCGGTCCGCCGAGCATGATCCCGACGCGTTCGTCGCGCTGGTGGCGGCGGCCCTGGAAGGGCTGGCGGAGGCGACGCACTCGTCGTACTCGGGGCTGGTGGAGATCTCCGCCGCCGGCGTGACCAAGGCGGCCGGGCTGGCGTGGTACTGCGCGCGGCTGGGCATCGACGCCCGGGACGTGCTCGCCTTCGGCGACATGCCCAACGACGTGCCGATGCTGACCTGGGCCGGCCGGGGGGTGGCGGTGGCGAACGCGCACCCCGCCGTCCTGGAGATCGCCGACGAGGTCACGGCGGCAAACTCGGCGGACGGCGTGGCGGCGTACCTCGAGAAGGTCTTCGGGGTGGGGTGAGCGGCCGGCCGGCGGCCCCGGCCGGCCGCAAGGTCAGAGGTACTGGCCGGTGCTGTGCCCCTCGCCGCCCTGCGGCGGCTGGCCCATCCCCGGCATGCCCGGCAGCATGCCGCCGCCCGGGCCGCTCGGCAGCGCCTGCCGGCCGGAGCGCATCTGCTCCAGCTGCACGCGGGCGGCCATCTGCTGCGCGACCAGGGCCGCCTGGATGCCGTGGAACAGTCCCTCCAGCCAGCCGACGAGCTGGGCGTGCGCGATGCGCAGCTCGCCCTCGCTGGGCGCCTTCTCCTCGGTGAAGGGCAGCGAGATGCGCTCCAGCTCCTCGCGCAGCTCGGGGGCGAGCCCATCCTTCAGCTCGACGATCGACCGCTCGTGGATCTCCCGCATCCGGTGCCGGCTGGCGTCGTCGAGCGGGGCGGCCTTGACCTCCTCCAGCAGCTGCTTGATCATGCTGCCGATCCGCATCACCTTGGCCGGCTGCTCGACCAGTCGGGTCGGGTCCTCGCCGTGTGCCTCGTCGGTCTGCACGGTGCCGACGGGCCGCCCGTCCGGGCCGACCACCACCACCGTTCCGGAGTGACCGGTGCCATCCTGGCCCGGCTCGTCGTTCTGTCCAGCGGAGTGCGCTTCGGTCATGGGAACCATCTTTACCCAGCCGCGAGCGCCCATGCGCCCGGGGACCGGTCCCCGGCCTCGGTTCCGCGCGTGATCCGCGCTACGGTCGCGCCATGCCCGCCGACCCCCGCGACGTGCTCAGCCGGCCCGCTCCGCCCCCCGACGTCACCGTCTCCTACGGCGACCACCCGGACCAGGTCGCCGACCTGCGCGTCCCCGCCGGCCCGGGCCCGGCCCGGCGGCTGGTCGTGGTGGTGCACGGCGGCTTCTGGCGGGCCGGGTACGACCGCCGGCACACCGATCCGCTGGCCGTCGGGCTGGCCGCGCTGGGCCATCCGGTGGCCCAGGTGGAGTACCGCCGGACGGGGCAGCCGGGTGGCGGCTGGCCAGGGACACTGACCGACGTGCTGACCGGCGTGACGGAGCTGCCCCGACTCGCGGCCGGGGCGCTGCCCGGGCGGGTCGCCGCCGGGCCGCCGCTCCTGGTGGGCCACTCGGCGGGGGGACACCTGGCGCTGTACGCGGCGACGACCGCCCCGGCCGCCGTCGGCGGCGTGCTGGCGCTGGCCCCGGTGTCGAACCTCGCGGAGGCGTACCGGCTGGATCTGGACGCGGGGGCGGTGGCCGCGCTGCTCGGCGGCGGCCCGGCGGACCTCCCCGAGCGGTACGCCGCCGTCGATCCGCGATCGTCGGTGCCGACACCGACACGGACAGTAGTCGTGCATGGTGCCCTGGATCAGCAGGTGCCGATCGGGATGAGCCGGGAGTACGTCGCCGCCAGCCGGGCGGCGGGCGGCGACGTACGCCTCGTTGAGCTGCCGGAATGCGAGCATTTCGGGCTCATCGATCCGGAATCCGCGGCCTGGCCGCAGATCACGGCTGCTTTCCGATCTCTCCAGGAAGATCGCTAAGCATTGACGCAGCGTCGCTGAGCCGGTAGAACGCCGAGGGGGCGTGATCCGCCCTGCAACGCTCCCCGGAAGGAACTCGGTGTCGCAGATGAACCGCAGGCGGGCCCTCCAACTGCTGGGCGCTCTCGGTACGGCCGGACTGGTCGCCGGGTGCGGCACCGACGACGCGGACGGCGGAGCGGCCGGCAGGGGCAACCCGATCAAGATCGGCCTCGTGGCGCCGACCAGCGGCGGCCTCAAGGCGATCGGCGACGAGATCACCAACGGTTTCCAGCTCTTCCTCGACCTCAACGACAAGCTGCTGGGCGGGCACCCGACCACCCTGCTCACCGCCGACGAGGGCGAGAGCGTCAAGACCGGCAAGGCCGCCGTCGAGGGGCTGCTGAAGCAGGGCGTGCTCGCCCTCACCGGCGTGGTCGACGCGAACGTCATGTCCGGCATCCGCAACACCGTCGAGGAGGCCCGGGTGCCCCTCATCGGCTCCAACGCCTCGCCGTCCAGCCTCCAGAGCGTCGTCTACATCTGGCGGACGTCGTACGTGCTGGACGAGGCGGGCCGGGCGCTGGGCCGTTACCTGCGGGAACAGCTCGAACCGTCGGCCCGGCTGGCGATCATCGCGCCGGACAGCGTCGGCAGCCAGGACGTGGTGCGGGGCTTCCGGCAGGAGTTCGGCGAGTCCGACCCCCGGATCAAGGACGCGCTGGTCTCGACGGGCGTCTTCACCAACCCGTCGAAGTCCGCGTACCGGGCCGACATCCGCACGGCGCTGAGCCGGAAGCCGTCGGCGGTGTTCTGCTTCTTCGCCGGGCCGGCGGCGGTCGAGTTCATCAAGCAGCTGCGCATCGAGGGGTTCAGCGGCAAGGTCTACGCCCCCGGCTTCCTCACCGAGGGCGCCGTGCTGAGCAACGTGAAGGCCGAGGACGCGCTGGGCATCCAGACGGCGCTCAACTACTCGTCCGACCTGAACAACACGGCCAACCGCCGGTTCGCCTCGGCGTACCGCAAGAAGCACGGCACCTCGCCCACCACCTACGCGATGGCCTCGTACGACGCCGCGCAGGTGCTCGACCAGGCGATCCGGATCGCCGGCGGGTCGCCCAACCCGCAGCAGGTCAACCTGGCCCTCGGCAAGATCGGCCAGATCGACAGCCCGCGCGGGGTGTGGCAGTTCAACCAGCCGCGCACGCCGCAGCAGAAGTGGTACCTGCGCGAGGTCCAGCTCGACGGCCAGGTGTTGTCGAACGTCCTGGTCACCGAGCTGGCCACCCTCGGCTGACCCGCGCCCCGCGTCCCGCGCCGGCGTCTGGGCCGGCGGGAGGCGGGGCGGGGGTGGGAGCGAGGATCAGTGGCGGAGTTCGGCGATGCAGCACTTCACGCTGCCGCCGCCCTTCTTCAGCTCGGCCAGCTCGACCGGGACCGGGTGGTAGCCGGCCGCCTTCAGCTTCCCGGCCAGCCGGGTCGCCTCGCTGTTGAGCACCACGTTGAGCCCGTCGCTGACCAGGTTGAGGCCGAAGGCCAGGGCGTCCTCGGCGTCGGCGACCACCGCGTCGGGGAAGAGCTGGGTGAGCACGCGCTGGCTGGCCGCGGAGAAGGCGCCCGGGTAGTAGACGACGTTCTCGTCGTCGATGGAGGCGAGCGCGACGTCCAGGTGGTAGAAGCGCGGGTCGACCAGGCGCAGCGACACCACGGGCCGGGCGAGCGCCTCCTGCGCCTCGGCGTGCGCCGGCAGTTCGGTGCGGAACCCGTGCCCGGCGAGGATCAGCCCGCCGTGCGCCTCCGGCAGGTACGCGAAGTCGCCCTCGCCCTCGTTGGTCTCGATCGGCGCGATGAACCGCCAGCCCTGCGACTCGTAGAACGCCCGGTGCGCGGCAGCCTCGGCGGCCCGCTGCTCGTGCTTGAACTGCGCGCCGTAGACCGTGCCGTCGACCACGAACGCCCCGTTGGCCGCGTAGACCATGTCGGGCAGGCCCGGCTCGGGGGTCAGCAGGTGCACCTCGTGGCCGAGACCGACCAGGGTCTCCCGCATCCGGTCCCACTGCTTGACCGCAAGCTGCGAGTCGACCGGAGTGGTCACGTCCATCCACGGGTTGATCGCGTACTCGACCGCGAAGTGCTCGGGCGAGCACATGAGATATGTCCGCTTTCGCGGGACTCGCTGCTGGTTCACGGTGACCAAGGGTAGGTACCCTCGAACTTTGGTAACAGCCGCAACCGTTGCTTCTCAGAGGCGGAACATTGCAGATAGATGCCGTAGACCAGCGGATCATTGCGTTGCTCGTCGCGGACGCCCGCGCCTCGTACGCCGACATCGGTCAGCGGGTGTCGCTCTCCGCTCCGGCGGTCAAACGACGGGTGGACCGGCTGCGGGCGGCCGGCGTGATCCGGGGATTCACCGCCGTCGTCGACCCCGCCGCCGTCGGCTGGACCACCGAGGCGTTCGTCGAGCTGTTCTGCGCCGGGCGGACCACCCCGGCGCAGATCGGGGTGGCCACCCGCCGGCACCCCGAGGTGGTCGGCGCGTACACCGTCTCGGGCGAGGCCGACGCGCTCGTACACCTGCGGGCCGCCGACATCGGGCACCTGGAGGCGGCGCTGGAGCGGCTCCGGGCCGAGCCCTTCGTGACCTCGACCCGGAGCACGATCGTGCTCTCCCGGCTCGTCGAGTCCCCCGGCGTCGGCCCCTCCCCCCGCTGAGCCTCGTCGGCCTCGCGACCCGCTGCCGGCGGAAACCGGGCGTGGGGGCCGGAACCAGGCGTCGGCCGGGCGCGTCGAACCGGCCATGACACGGGGAGCCCACATCTTCGCGGTCGGCACGCTGGCCGCACTCACCCTGCTCGGCGGCAGCGCGTTCCCGGCGGCGCGGCCCGACCCACCGGCCCCGAGGGGGCTGACGGCCGCGCCGGTGCTGGTCTCCTACGACTCCTGTGCCCAGGCGCTGGCCGGGCTCCGTGCCGCCGCCGACGCGTCCGTCGGCCCATGGGGCTTCGGCGACGGCTGGCGCACCGGGATCCCCTTCGGCGACGTCCCCAAGGCCGAGTCCGGGTCCCGGGCGTCGGCCCAGCCCGCCCAGGAGCACTCCAGCACCAACGTGCACGAGGCCGGCGCGGACGAGCCCGACCTCGTCAAGACCGACGGGCGGCGGATCGTGACCGTCACCCGGGGCGTGCTGCGGGTGGTCGACCCGGCCGCCCGGCGGGAGACCGGTCGCCTCGACCTCACGCGGGCGACGCCGGAGCTGAGCTGGGGGGAGGAGGCGACCCTGCTGCTGCACGGCGACCGCGCGCTGGTGCTGACCCAGGTGGGCCCGGAACTCCAGCGGGCGACCCGCGACGCGCGGCCCCGCACCGGGTCGCGCCTGGTCCTGGTCGACCTCGCGGGCGCGCCACGGCTGCTCGGCACCTACCGGATGGACGGCAGCGTCGTCGACGCCCGGCAGACGGGGACCACCGCGCGGGTCGTGGTCCGCAGCCGCCCCCAGCTGGTCTTTCCGTACGCCGAACGGGGCACCGACGCGACGCGGACCGCCGCCAACCGGGCGGTGATCGCCAGGGCCGGGGTGGAGGCGTGGTTGCCGGCGTACGAGTGGACGGCCGGGGCGGAACGGCACGTCGGCCGGGTCGGCTGCGACCGGCTGAGCCGGCCGCCCGCCTGGTCCGGGACGTCGATGCTGACGGTGCTGAGCTTCGACCTCACCGGCGACCGGCTCGGTGACGGCGACCCGGTCAGCGTCGCCGCCGACGCCACCACCGTCTACGGCACCGGGAGCAGCCTCTACCTGGCCGGGGAACGGCCGGTGACGGCCCGGCCCGGCTCGCCTCGCGGGGGCCGCTGGCGGCCCGGCCCGCAGGTCACCGAGATCCACCAGTTCGCCACCGGCGCCACCGGGCGTCCCCGCTACGTGGCCTCGGGCGCGGTGCCCGGATCGCTCGTCAACCAGTACGCCCTCTCGGAGTGGCAGGGGCACCTGCGGGTGGCCACGACGACCGGCGACGCCTGGGGCAGCCGTCCCACCTCGGAGTCCGCCGTGTACGTGCTGCGCCCCGACGGGGACACGCTGGCCCGGACGGGCGCGGTCACCGGCCTCGGCCCGGGCGAGCGGATCTGGTCCGTGCGCTTCCTCGGCGGCTCCGCGTACGTGGTCACGTTCCGGCTCACCGACCCGCTCTACGCGGTCGACCTGACCGACCCGGCCGCGCCCCGGGTCACCGGCGAACTGAAGATCACCGGGTATTCGGCGTACCTGCACCCGCTGCCGGAGGGCCGGCTGCTCGGGGTGGGCCAGGAGGCCGACCGGCGGGGACGGGCGCAGGGGCTCCAGGTCTCCCTGTTCGACGTCCGCGACCCGGCCCGCCCGGCCCGGCTCGACCAGTGGCACGTGCCGAGGGCGTACTCGGCGCTGGAGCACGACACGCACGCCTTCCTGCACCACCCGGAGACGGGCCTGGTCGCCCTGCCGGTCGGCGACGACGTACGGCTGCTGCGGGTGTCCGGGACCGACATCGACGAGGTCGGCACGGTCTCCCACACCGGCGCGGCGGCCCCGGTCCTGCGGTCGTTGCTGGTCGGGGACGTGCTCTGGACCGTCTCCGCCGCCGGCCTGCGGGCCACCGACCCGGCCACCGCGCGGAGCCTCGACTGGCTCCCCGTGACCTGATCCTCCCTCCCCGGCGGGTGGGGCCCGGTTTCTCGGGGTTTCCGGGCTCCACCCGCCACCGACGCGGGGGACTTCAGAGATACATGCCGGTGCGGTGTTCGCCCTGGTCCCGCTTGACCGGCTTGTCCCCCTCGCCGAAGAACCGCTTCCCGCCGAACTCGCCGTGCAGGCGGTCGTCCAGCTCGTCGGCGAGCCCGGTCATCACCTGGACCGCGAGCATGAGGTGGGTGGCCTGGAAGTTGCGGCCGAAGACGGGGATGGACGCCCACACGGTGTCGTCGGCGCAGTAGAGCCGGCCGATCGGCATCCGGTTGGTCAGCTCGGAGAGCTTGACGTAGAGCCGCTCGGTCGGCTCGACCTCGGTCAGCACCGGGGAGAAGACGTCCACCAGCGGCGGGTTGTCGCGGACCCGGACGAAGACCATCGCCGAGCCGGCGCGGATGTTGATGTCGCCGTCGGAGTCGACCTGCAACCGGTCCGGCTCCGACTTGAGCATGGTCGAGACGACGGTGCGGACCTTCTCGGCGAGCGCGGCCACGCCCTGCTCGGGCGCCTGGGCGGCGGCGGCCGCCGCGAGCGCCTCGTCCAGGTCGGCTTCCACGTCGCGGTCGGGGCCGAACTCGCTGCGCGCGGTGCCCAGCGGCTCCACCGGCAGCGGCTCGCCCTCGGCGTCGTGGATGAGATAGACGAGGAAGGCGGGGTGCGGGGCGCCGTAGACGTCGCGCAGCGTGCGGGTGAGCAGGGCCGCCAGTCGGGTCGCCTCGGCGGTGCCGCCGTCCAGCCCGAAGTGCCCGCCGGAGCCCTCCACCACGCCGGGCGGCGACCAGCCGAGCGCGATCATGTCCGCCACGGCGGCCCGGTCCAGCCGGTAGCCCTCCGGCAGGGTGGCGTTGCCGACCGCCCGGGCGGCCAGCCGACCCTCCTCGCCGACGTCGATGCTCACCGAGTAGACCGCGTCGCCGGTGCCGGAGGCGGTCGGGTCGAGGGTCAGCTCGACGTGCGTGCCCGTGGGCAGCGCCGCCAACCGCTCGGCCAGCGCCCGCGCGAACTCGTGCCAGGCCTGGGTGACCTTGGCCCGCAGGTCGGCCGTGCTGGGCTCGTCGAGCAGGATCGGCTCGTGGTGCGCCGGCAGGGTGCCGGGCGAGTCACCGCCCGGCGCCGAGGGGTGGTCTGCCGTCATGATCGCCTCCGTCCGTCACGGTCACCCTACCCACGGAACCGGGGGGACGAATCAGCCCGACCGCGATCGGACAGCGGAGGTCAGGCGGGTGTCCCGCCCGGGCGTTCGGCGCCCAGCTCGACCGGCCAGGAGGCGGCCAGCGCGCTGAGCCGGGCCGCGGCGCCGGCCGGGTCCGCGCCGCGGCCGACCGCCAACCCCAGGAGGTACGCGGTGACGGGCGCGCCCGGCCGCAGCACCTGGTGCGCCACGTCCTTGGCCAGGTCGAGCACGGCCGGCACCGGCACCTCGGCGGGATCCAGGTCGAGTTCGGCACAGGCCGCCGTCACCCAGTCGTCCATGACCGTCATCGCGTCCACTCCTCCGCCCGGCGTACGTCCTCGTCAGTGTCGCAGTCGAACCAGGGCGGCGGGCCGGCGCCGGACCACGCCACCTCGCGCACCCGCAGCCCGGCGAGCAGCGCCCTGATCGGCGCCCCCGCCAGCGACGCGACGGACCCGTGGGGATGCCCGATGGCGCGCTCGGCGGACCCGCCGGAGTGCCCGGCCGCGCGCTCGGCGGCACCGCCTTGATGCCCGGTGGCGCGCTCGGCGGACCCGCCGGAGTGCCTGGTGACGCGCTCGGCGGCGAGACGGTCCAGGGCGGCGCGCAGCGGGGCCACCCGCCACACGCCGCAGAGGGACTGCCGCCGCCCGTCGCCGTCGACGTAGCAGGCGCCGTCGTGACCGGCGTCGAGCCGGTCGAGCAGCCCGCCGACCGCCGCGCGGGTGAGCAGGGGCAGGTCGGCGGCGAGCAGGGCGACCACCGGCGTACCGGGGTCGAGCAGGGCCAGCCCGGCCGCCGCGGCGGCGACGGGGCCACCGCCCACCGGTTCCTCCCGGGTCACCCGCACCCCGGCGGGCACCGGCCCGGGCGGGCCGACCAGGATGCGCGGCGCGGCGTCGGCGACCGCGGCGAGCACCCGGTCCCGCATGGGCCGGCCGCCGACCGTCCGGGCGGGCTTGTCGACGCCCCCCATCCGGCGCGCCGCGCCCCCCGCCAGCACCACCGCCGCGTACGCGTCCACGCGGCCACCGTAGCCGCGCGGCGGACCGGGCGGGGGTGCAGGATGACGGGATGGGACGGGCGACTGACCGGCGCGGCGTGCTCCGCATCGACCTCGACAATGCGGAGACCGGCCGCACCTCGGTACGCCGGCAGGACAGCCTGGCCGTGGAGGAGCCGCTGGAGATCCGGGTCGGTTCGGCCGGCCCCGGCCGGCGACGGCCGCTCGCGGTGACCATGCGTACGCCGGGCGACGATATCGACCTGGCGATCGGCTTCCTGCTGACCGAGGGGCTGATCCGCTCCGCCGACGACGTGCGCACCGCACAGCTCTGCGCCGGCGCGGAGACTCCCAACACGTACAACGTGGTGGACGTGGTGCTGTCGCCCGGCGTGCCCGAACCGGCCGTCGATCCGGCCCGGAACTTCTACACCACCAGCTCCTGCGGGGTGTGCGGCAAGGCGAGCATCGACGCCGTGCGTACCCGATCGGTCTTCGCGGTGGGCGACGACCCGGTGACCGTGCCGGCGGCGGTCCTGGCCGCGCTGCCGGACCGGCTGCGCGCGGCGCAGCGCGGCTTCGACCGCACGGGCGGCCTGCACGCGGCGGGCCTGTTCACCGCCGGCGGCGACCTGGTGGTGCTGCGCGAGGACGTCGGCCGGCACAACGCCGTCGACAAGGTGGTCGGCTGGGCGGTCCGCGAGCGGCGGCTGCCGCTGACCAGGCACGTTCTGCTGGTTTCCGGGCGGGCGAGCTTCGAGCTGACCCAGAAGGCGTGGATGGCGGGGGTGCCGCTGCTCGCGGCGGTCTCCGCGCCGAGCACCCTGGCGGCGGAGCTGGCCGAGGAGGCCGGGCTGACGCTGGTCGGCTTCCTGCGCGGCAACGCGATGAACGTCTACGCCCGCCCCGAACGGATCACCACCTGATCCGCCCGCTAGCCGAACAGCCCCAGCCGGAACGCGGCGTCGCGGGCGAGCAGGAAGCCGGCGATGCCGAGGATCCAGCCGAGCATGCTGCCGGAGGTCCGCATGATCCAGGCGTTGAGCCGGGCCAGCACCGGCTCGACCAGCCTCGGCCAGGCCACCCGGGCCGCCAGCAGCAGCACCGCCGGCAGGACCATGATCAGGCAGTAGCCGCCCAGCAGCGCCACCATCTCCGCCGCGCCGAGCCCGGAGGTGGTCAGCAGCCCGACCGCACCGAGGTACGGCAGCATCGTCGCCACCTCCGCGAGCGCGGCGAGCAGCGCCAGCCCGACCAGCCACCGCGCCGAGGAGTCGCCGGCGGTGGCCCGGTCCCGCCAGCGCAGCACGCCCCCGCTGCGCGGACGCCGCTTGCCGTCGTAACGGAAGCTGAGCGCGAACAGCCCGACCCCGAGGACGAGCTGAGCCCAGAGCACCGGCCGGTTGTCCATGGCCCCGCCGAGGAGGTCGGCCAGCCGACTGCCGCCGAGGGCGAGCAGCAGCCCGACGGCGAAGTAGAAGGCGGCGATCGTGCCGAGGTAGCCGAGGATCCGGCGGGCGTTGACCGGCCCGGGAGCGAGCAGCAGCCAGACGGGGATGAAGAGCGTGCCGATGCTCGTGCTGTCGACCAGGGCCAGGCCGGCGAGCGACAGCAGCAGTCCGACGCTCATGCGGTGCGTGCGATGGATGGGGGCACGGAACCATTCTGTACCGGCGTCGATCCTGTCGACTCGCCCCACGGAACGAGCGTCCACTACATCTTCCGGCGGAGACCGCCGTGCCGCACCCGCGCCCGCCGGCCCGCCGGCGCCCCGCCGACGACGGTCAGCGCGGCCGGGCCCAGCCGGTGAAACGGTCGGTCAGGTCGGCCGGTGCCGTGGCCTGCTCCAGCGCGGCGAGCTGCTCGCCCGCCTCGACCTGGAGGGCCGCCAGGTGGATCAGCAGGGCCGCCCGGTCCGTCCGGTACTCGGCGAGCAGCCGCAGCTTCGCCGCCGAACACGGCCAGGCGATCCCGCAGGCCGCGCAGCGCCAGGTGGGCCGGGTGGGCAGGTGGGCGCGGCGTCGGGTCATGCCGTGACCCGCAGGCGGGGAGCCGGCCGGCGGCGGGCCGGCGCCCCGGCGGCCGGAGCCGCGGTACGCCAGCGCACCCCCTCGCACCGCACGTAGAGCGAGCGCCGGTCGACGGCATCGCCGTGCGCGCCCAGCTCGTAGACGTCGATCCAGCACCAACCGTGGTACGTGTGCCAGTCGGTCAGGACGCGAATCACGCGCACGGAGATAGGGCGGACGAACTGTGGGCTCGCGGAGCGGGTCAGGTGCAGGACGTCGCCCGAGCTGATCTGCTGCGGCACGGGCTTCGGGTCGGGCTTCGGCGGCGGCTGGCGGTCCGGCAAGGTCTTCCCCCTCGTCCCCTCGGTCTGGATGAGGGGGCCGCCACGGATGCTCGCCCGGCGGCGACCCCCTCGCGGCACGACCGGCGGGCCTCGGGATGCCTCCACCGGCTCGCGCCGTCTACAAAGCACCCTGCCGAGGGTTGCCAGCCGATCACACCGCGTAGCAATCTGTACCGGGGATATTCGGGACGTTCGGTCGAGGAGCGGGGATGAACCGGGCGGTACAGGTAGCGATGGCGAAGGCCGGGGAGACTGCGGAGAGCCTCGCAGCTCAGGTCGGCGTCGATCCGAAGACGGCGGCACGGTGGGTCAGCCAGGGACGAATTCCGCAGACCCGTCACCGTGCCCGGGTCGCCGAAATTCTGAACAAGGACATAGAAGAGCTGTGGCCGGACGCGTTGAAGCGCCGCGAGCCAGCGCGGTTCCAACCATGGACGGACATCGAGCGCGAGGCGGCCGGGCTGCGCTGCTATGAGTCGACGGTCATTCCCGGGCTCCTTCAGACCGAGGAGTATGCCCGCGCGGTGCTCGCTAGCGGTCCCCTCATAGCCGACGCAGACGGTTACGTCGAGACGCGGCTACGACGGCAGGCTGCGGTATTCGAGCGACCTCGTCCGCCCCTGGCGGTCTTCGTAATCGATGAGGCAGCGTTGCGCCGAGGTGCGCCAGCAGTCATGGTGCCGCAACTCGACCACCTGGCAGCTATGGCCGAACGGCCTAACGTCATGGTGCATGTCCTTCCGCTTAACGCGGGCCTCCACCCGGGGCAGGCTGGACCGTTCGTGATCGCCACGACGAGGGACGGCGAGGATGTCGGCTACCTCGATGATCAGGCGACTGGGCGCATCACTAATGACGTTGCTCCGCTGTGGGCCGTGTGGGATAGCGTGAGATCGCTCGCGCTTCCGCGAAACCAATCCATCGACTTCCTAGAGGCAAGATCATGGCTGACCTGACCGGCGCGCAGTGGCGCAAGAGCACCCGCAGCAGTTCGAACGGCGGCAACTGCGTCGAGGTCGCCGACAACCTCCCCGGCGTCGTCGCCGTCCGCGACTCGAAGGACCCGACCGGCCCGGCGCTCACCTTCTCGCCCGTGGCGTGGCGCGCGTTCGTCGCCGAGGTGACCGAGCGGGCTTGAACACCCGGGACGCAGCCCCGCCCTTCCTCAGACCGGTTGACGCGGGGGACGCGAACCTTCCTCCCGCCCCTCGCCCAACCCCCGAGCTCTTCCACTGGTGGCGGGAAAGCAACTGGGCCGCGATCGGCTTCTCGGCCTGCCGCAACGTCAGTGACGCCTACGGACCGCCAATCTCGTGGGGACCGAAGTAGGCGAGGCCGCGCCGACGATGCTCGCCCGGCAGTCCTCCGTCGGATGGCGTGTCCGCTACACATGGTGTGTGGACCACCTTTACCGGCACCTCGGCACATGCGCAAGCGGAGCCATGGCCGAGGGGATGCACACCCGACAGGCTGGCCTGACGACGGATGCCATACGTGAGGGCCTTGGCAACGTGTTCTGGATCGGCGGTGGACCCGCGAGCGGTAAGTCGACGATCGCGCGTCGGCTCGCCAACCGGTACGGCTTGCATCTGTACGCCACCGACGATGTCATGGGTGACCACGCCGGCCGTGTCACCGCCGAAGAAGCGCCTTGCCTAGACCGGTTCAAGGCGATGGACATGGACGAGCGCTGGCTCACCCGCTCCCCGGAGATCATGCTGGACACGTTCCACTGGTTCCACGGCGAGGCGTTCCACCTGATCGTGGACGACCTGCTGAGCCTGCCGGCAGGCACTCGCGTGGTGGCCGAGGGCTTCCGGCTCCTCCCACACCTGGTCAAGCCGCTGCTCGCCGAGGTCGATCGCGCGGTGTGGCTGCTGCCGACGGCGGACTTCCGCGACGCCGCCCTCGCCCAGCGAGGCTCGACCTGGCAGATCCCGGCGAAGACCAGCGACCCGGAACGGGCGAGGCAGAATCTGAGCGAACGCGACCGGTTGTTCACCGAGCGCATGATCGTCGAGACCGATCGGCTCGGTGTGCGGGCGATACGGTTGGTCCCCGGGATGTGCGAGGACGAGGTCGCCGACCAGGTGGCCCAGCAGTTCGCCCTCTGATCCTGGCCAGCGGAACGTGAAGATGCGGTCGTCGGCATCGCGCAGAACGCTCCCGCCCGTCCCACCGGTCAGGCCGGCGTACACCGAGCCGGAAAGCGCCCTGCCCGGTGCTTGCCGCGGTGAAGCCGTTGGCGGCGAGCTGGGCCCGAAGTCGACGGCGAGCGTGTACGTTGCGCCGATGAGTCGAAAGGATCAGGCCTCGGCCGCCTCATTCGGCGGGCGATTGGTGGTATCGGCGCAATTGCTGTTGCTGGCGGCGTGCCTGATCGGCAGCTTCGGTGTACTGCTCGTGGCCGCGCTGTACACCGACGATCTCCCGGCTGTGCTGGACCCGGGGCTGGAACGGTTGGGCGACCCGTCGGACTCGCTTCCGCCAGCCGGCCCGGACTCGGTGTGGAACCCGCTGGTGTGGGTGTTCGAGCTCAGTCGGGTGGTGGCGATGTTCGTCTACCCGGTCGCGATCGTGGCCTTGGTTCTCGGGGTGCCATCCCTTGTCCGCACCTGGCGGATCGGCGACCGGAAGGGGTTCGGCTGGCTCGTGATCGGCACGGGGGTGTGGTCCGCGCTGGCGGTGCTCGCCCTGACTCCGTACGGCACGCAGCTACACGGCTGGTTGCTCGACTGAGCCTGCCAGCCCTCCGGCATCGGATCGGAGCATCGCTCGCCCTCAATCGTGCGTCGGCACGAGCGGGCGCACGGCCGGCGGCTGTTGAGGACGACTGGCGCGATGCGTAGGCAGAGTGAGCTCGGGCTAGGTTAAGGGCGCCGGCGCGCGAAGAGGATTCCGCCCAGGCTGCTCTCGGGCGAGATGACGACCGTTTCCGCCTCTACGGTGAACCCGGTTGCGCTCAGCCAGGCCGACATCCGGGCGGGTCGACGGCGGTGGACGTGGACCTTCATGGGGTGGCCGCCGTAGCCCTCGGTCTTCAACCGTGACTCGTCGCCGACGTGGAAGCCGAGCAGCAGCAGGCCCCCTGGGCGCAGCACCCGCCGGAAGTGCGCGAAGACCAGGCCAACCTCCTCGTCTGGGACGTGGATGAGCGAGTACCAGGCGACCAGGCCCGTGACCGAGGCGTCGGCGAGCGCGAGGTCGGTCATCGAGCCCACCTCGAAGCGCAGGTGGGGGTGGTCTCGCCGAGCTATCCCGATCATCGCCGGGGAGAGGTCGATGCCGAAGGCGTCGAGGCCGTGCTGGTGCAGATGGGCGGTGACGCGTCCCGGTCCGCAGCCGATGTCGGCGACCGGTCCTCCGCCGGCAGCCAGCACCAGTTCGGCGAACAACGCCAGGGCGGCCCGCTCGTGGGGCGCGTCGGCCAGGAGGTCGCGCACCAGTTCCGCGTAGCTGGCGGCAACGGTGTCGTAGGAGTCCCTGGTGTCCGCCAACCAGCCTGCACTCTTCATGGCGACACGTTAGGTCTTCCAGGCGACGCTCGCGTCGCCCCGTGTCAGCCCGCTTGGTTCTGCTGCTTGGCCCATTCGGCGACCCGTCGCACTCTCCTCCCCCGGAAACGCCAGAAAGTGACGAAGTGCCGGCCGGCGCAGTTGTGGCCGCTGGGCATCGTGGGTCAAGGCGTCGTCGACGACTCGATCAGTTCCGCCTGGTTCGCCGCGGCCCACTGCGCCAGTTGCGCGAGTGGGCCGTTGGCGAACGACTCGCCCAGGGGCGACAGCTGATACACGGCGCCGCGACCTGCCGGCGCTCGCCCGTCGTCGCCCTGTCGGACGACCAGGCCCCGCGCTCGTAGGCGCTGTAGCGCCTGCGTCAGCACCTTGTCGCTGACGCCTGCGATCCGTCGCAACAGGTCGTTGCGTCTCGTCGGTCCGGCGCGCAGCGCCGACAGCACCACCGGATCCCAGGTGTGGTTGATGAGTTCGACTGCCGCGCGGACGTGACAGTCCGACACGAACGTCTGGCAGGTGCCGTCGATCATCCCTCCAGTGTCCGCAGGATCTCCCACCAAGCAGTAGGAACCGGCCTCCTAGCGTTCTTCAGGTCTTCCCACAGATGAAGGAGATCGCGGTGAACGTAGGAATCCTGGGAACGGGCAACCTCGCCACGACGCTTGGCCGGGCCTGGGCGGGAACCGGCCATGCGGTCGTGGTGACGGGGCGCAATCCGGAGCACGCCAGCCGGGCCGCCAGCCAGATCGGCGGCGGAGCCCAGGCTGTCGAACCCGCCGACTTCGCAGCACGGGTCGAGGTGGTCGTGGTCGCGGTCGCCTGGGAGGGCCTGGAGGAGGCACTCGCTCTCGTCGGTGGTGCCGATGGCTCTCTGAGCGGCACGACGGTGATCGACTGCACCAACGCCGTCGACTACGCCACTGGGCGGCTGAAGCCGACGTCGGGCTCGGCGGCGGAGCTTGTCGCTCGCGTAGCGCGGGGCGCTCACGTGGTGAAGGCACTCCACCTGTTCGCCGGAGCGTCCTGGCCCTACGCGGGACCGCGCGACTCGGCCCCGGTCGTGGCGATCTGCGGCGACCAGCCCGAGGCGCTCGAACGCGTCGACACGCTGATCGAGGATCTCGGCGCGCGGGCTGCGGTGGTCGGTGGACTGACCAGTGCCCGCCAGTTGGAGGAGGCCGCGGGGTTCGTCATGCGTGTCGTGGGGGCAGGGTGGAACCCCAGGCTCGCCGTTCCGGACGTGGATCCGGCGTTGCTGAACGCGGGATCGGCCACCGCCAGCTGACGACCGGGCACTCGCTCGGAGCAGCCGGTCTCAGATCAGCGGCTGCCGGTAGCGGCGGGACAGGGGTAGCAGGTCCGGTTCGCCGAGCTTCTCCACCAGCGCCGCGAACCGGGCCACCTTGTCCGCACCGAACCGCCGCACGCCGGCGGCGTAGGACGCCGTGGTCACGAACGTGGGCGGCGTCGTCTTGCTGTGGAACTTGTCCGCGTACATGACGAGCTGCTCCTCCACGGTGTCGGCCGTGTAGTCGTCCACCGGCAGTGGCAGGCGCTGCCGCTGCACGTCCTCACGGGTGAGCCCGACCCCGGTGTGGTGGGAGCAGAATCTGCCGACCAGCTCAGGGAACCCGAGATCGCGTAGCAGCGCGTGGCCGAGCATCCCGTGGCGGATGTAGTTCTCCTGATCGAGTCGCCCCGTCGCGTCGTACAGGCGGTAGACGCCGATGTCGTGCAGGAGGCATCCCGCACGCACCAGGGCGACGTCCAGGGCCGAGCGGTGTCTGTCGAGCAGTTGCTCCGCCACGGCACAGACGATCTGGCAGTGGGTGTAGACGAGCAGGAAGGCTTCCTCGGTGGGCGCGTACCGCTCGTGCAGCGCCCGGATCTGCTCGTCGGTCGGGACGGCTGTCGTCTGATCGATCGTCACGGGCCTACACCTGCTTCGAAACCTCTCCCAACGGATCTGGGACGTGCGACCACCCCATCAGATCCGGCCGACACCCGCCACCCGGGGCGCCACGCACCGGCCCGACGCTGGGGGATCATCGGGGGTCGCTCCGCCTGCGCCTGCGGCGCAGCACGCCGGGCGCTCCCACCGCCGGCCAGCCGTCCAGTCGGGACGGTGGCACGCCCCGGCGCAGCAGGTCGTCGAGGAGCAGCGCCATCGAGTGGCCGGGATGCTCGGCCAGGGCTCGCTCCAGGGCCACCGCCGCCAGCGCCCCCTGCCCCGCCCGCCACGCCGCGAACGCCAGCAGCGCGGCCGGGGCGGCGATCAGCTCCGGCTCGGCCCGGCGCAGCACGTCGGTCCAGAGCGCGATGTCCGCGTCCCGCCCGTCGGTGCGCTCCCAGGCGTGGTCACGCACGGGTACGCGGGTCAGCAGCACGCTCAGCCAGGCCACCTCGTCGTCGGTGAGTCGCTCCCCCCGCCGGTGCCGGCGCAGCGCGGTGCGTACGGCCGCCGCCCCCGCCGAGCGGACCGCCCGCCCGCCGCCCGGGTCGCCCGCGGGCGCCCGGTCGAGCAGGGCCGCCAGGCGTCGCTCGGCGCGGACGGTGGCCCGGCGTACGGCTGACCGGGCCGGCCCGGCCACCGGGGCGACCTGCGCGACGAGGGCGGCCCGGTCCGGCAGGGCGACCTGGCCGGCGAAGACGGCCGCCGCGCTGACCTCGCTGGCACCGACGTCGTAGAGGGTGCCGTCGGGTGGGCAGCAGGTTGGCTCGGTGCAGAGGTACGACCAGTAGCGGCCGTCGGTGACGCGCAGGGCGTCGAGCACGGCCAGCCCGGCGGCGGTCAGCGCGGCGCGCACGGCGTCGACCGCCGGGGTGACCAGCGGCGCCGGGCCGTAGCCCAGGACCGTGGCGGTCTCGGCGTGCTGCCGGGCGACGACCCCGGCGAGGTGGCCGGCGGGGTCGCGCGGGTCGGCGAGGTCGGGCAGGTCGGCGCGGGCGGCGAAGGTGATCCGGCGGCCCCGCATCGCCACGACGACGACGCTGTCGGCCGGGTGGAAGCCGAGCAGGTAGGGCACGGCGGCGATGAGGTCGGCGGGGGAACGGACGGCGAGCCGGGGGCGGTCGGTCGGGGTCATGGCTGGCAGCCTGCGGCGCGGGCGGGGCGGCCGGCGGGGCCCTGTGGACGACACGCCGCTCATCCACAGACACGGAGAGTATTTACGCAGCTCGAGCCAATCCCCGACCGGGACCGGACGGCAGGCGGGACCGGACGGCAGGCCGTCTCCGGCGGGACTGAACGGCATCCGGGGGTTACCTTGCCGTCATGGATCTGGCGTACCTGCGGGCGCACCCGGAGCACCTGCCGACCTTCCTGACCCACCAGCGGATCCGGGAGACTCCGGTCGCCGGCGGCGACATCTGCGCCGCGTCGAGGCTGACGCTGGACGACGGGCACTCCGTCTTCGCCAAGACCTGGCCGGAGACCGCCGGCAGGCCCGTGCCGGAGGGCTTCTTCGCCGCCGAGGCTGCCGGCCTGCGCTGGCTGCGTGAGGCCGGGACGGTCGCCGTACCGGAGGTGGTCGTGGCGCTGCCCGGGCTGCTCGCGTTGGAGTGGGTCGAGCCCGGCGAGCCGACGCCCGGAGCGGCCGAGCGGTTCGGTCGCGAGCTGGCGACCCTGCACCGGGCCGGCGCGCCGGCCTTCGGGGCGGACTGGGCCGGCTTCGTCGGGGCCCTGCCTCAGGACAACCGGCCGGATGACGGCCCCTGGTCGCGGTGGTTCGCCCGACGCCGGCTCCTGCCCCACCTGCGCCGCGCACTGGACGGCGGCGGGCTCACCGACGTCGAGGCCGTGCTGGTCGAGCAGGTCGTCGAGCGGATCGGCGAGTTCGGCGGGGACGAGCCGCCGGCGCGGATCCACGGGGACCTCTGGCCGGGCAACGCGCTCTGGGGCGCGGACGAGCGGGTCTGGCTGGTCGACCCGGCGGCGCACGGCGGGCACCGCGAGACCGACCTGGCGCAGCTGGCGCTCTTCGGGGGCGCGCCGCACCTGGACCGGATCCTCGCCGCGTACGCGGAGGAGTGGCCGCTGGCCGACGGGTGGCGGGAGCGGGTGCCGCTGCACCAGCTCCACCTGATGCTGGTGCACGCCGCCCTGTTCGGCGGCGCGTACCGCGATGCGGTCGCCCGCACCGCCCGGTCGGCCCTGGCCGGGCTCGGGCGCGCTACGGTCGACGGGTGACCCCCGCCCCGCCGGCCGACGGCGTCCTCGCCGACCGGTACGGCCGCGTCGCCCGGGACCTGCGGGTCTCCCTGACCGACAAGTGCAACCTGCGCTGCACCTACTGCATGCCGGCCGAGGGGCTGGCCTGGCTGCCCGGCCCGCAACTGCTCGGCGACGACGAGATCGTCCGGCTGGTCGGGGTCGCGGTGCGTCTACTCGGCGTGACCGAGGTGCGGTTCACCGGCGGTGAGCCGCTGATCCGGCCCGGCCTGGTCGACATCGTGGCCGCCGTGGCGGCGCTGGAGCCGCGCCCCCGGATCTCGCTGACCACCAACGGCATCGGGCTGGACCGGGTCGCCCCCGCGCTGCGCGCCGCCGGGCTGGACCGGGTGAACGTGTCGCTGGACACGCTGGATCCGGAACGGTTCGCCCGGCTGACCCGGCGGCCGCGCCTGGCCGACGTGCTGGCCGGGCTGGCCGGGGCCGCCGCCGCCGGGCTCACCCCCGTCAAGATCAATTCGGTGCTGATGCGCGGCGTCAACGACGACGAGGCGCCACAGTTGCTCCGCTTCGCCCTCGCCCACGGCTACGAGCTGCGGTTCATCGAGCAGATGCCGCTGGACGCCCAGCACGGCTGGGACCGGGACACCATGGTCACCGCCGACGAGATCCTCGCCTCCCTGCGCGGGGAGTTCGACCTGACCCCCGACCCGACGGAGCGCGGCGCGGCGCCGGCCGAGACCTGGCTGGTCGGCGGCGGTCCGGCCCGGGTCGGCGTGATCGCCAGCGTCACCCGGCCGTTCTGCGGCGACTGCGACCGCACCCGGCTCACCGCCGACGGGCAGATCCGCGCCTGCCTCTTCGCCACCGAGGAGTCCGACCTGCGCGGCGCCCTGCGGGCCGGGGCGGACGACGACGAGCTCGCCCGGCGCTGGCGGGTCGCGACGTGGGGCAAGCGGGCCGGGCACGGCATCGACGACCCGACCTTCCTCCAGCCCGCCCGGCCGATGTCCGCGATCGGAGGCTGACCGTGGCAGAACCGACGCGCCCGGCCGCCACCTGGCCACCGGCCCAGGCACACCCCACGCACACCGGGCCACCGGCCCAGGCACGCCCGGCACCCGTCGAGGCGTCGGCCCCGGCGGCCGACGCCGGGTCGCCGCTGACCGTGCGCTACTTCGCTGGGGCGCGGGCCGCCGCCGGCCGGACCGAGGAGACCGCATCCGCCGGGCGGTCCCTGGACGAACTCCTCGTGGAGCTGACCGACCGGCACGGTGAGCGGCTGGCCGCCGTCCTGAAGGCGGCGAGTTTCCTGGTCGACGGCGTGACCTGTCATGATCGGCGGGCACCGCTACCGGCCGGGGCCACGATCGACGTCCTGCCGCCCTTCGCGGGCGGCTGAGGGAGGCGCACACATGCTGGCGGCACTGGCGTTCGTCGCCACCATGGCGCTGATCACCGGACTCATCCACCTCTACCTGTGGAAGCGCCTGGTGCGGGACACCACCGCCCCGGGGCGCTGGCGGCGGGTCGGCGGGATCACCGCCGGAGTGCTCGCGCTGCTCGTACCGGCGACCATGGCCGGCACCCAGGCGGGCCTCTACTGGCTCGCGTGGCCGGGCTACCTCTGGCTCGCCGTCATGTTCTACCTGCTGGTCCTGCTCGTGGCGCTGGAAGTGCCGATGGCGGTGACCAGGCTCGTGCTGCGTCGCCGGGTCGCCGCCGCGGAGCCCACCGCCGCCGCGCCCGAGCCCGCCATGGTGGGCGCGGCGGGCCCGGCCGACCCGCCGGCCGCCGACGCCGTCGCGCAGCCCGACCACGACCCGGCCCGCCGGCTGCTGCTCGCCCGTGGGGCGGCGATCTTCGCCGGGCTCACCGCCACCGGCCTCACCGGGTACGGCATCCGCACCGCCCTCGGCCCGCCGCAGCTCGACCGGGTGCAGATCCCGCTGGCCAAGCTCCCCCGCAGCATGGACGGCCTGCGGATCGCCACGGTCTCCGACATCCACCTCGGTCCGCTGCGCGGGCGGGCGCACACCGAGCGGATCGTCGCCGCGATCAACCGCCTGGACGCCGACATCGTCGCTGTCGTCGGCGACCTGGTCGACGGCTCGGTCGCCGAGCTGGGCGAGGCGGCCGAGCCGCTGCGGGGCCTGCGCTCCCGGCACGGCAGCTACTTCGTCACCGGCAACCACGAGTACTACTCCGGGGTCGAGGAGTGGGTCCAGGAGCTGGACCGGCTCGGCCTGCGGGTCATGCAGAACGAGCGGACGGAGATCCAGGCCCGGGGCGGCGTGCTCGACCTGGCCGGGGTGAACGACGTCACCGCGGCCGGCACCGGGCTGGCCGCCCCGGCGGACTACGCGGCGGCGCTCGGGGGCCGCGACCCGAACCGCCCGGTGGTGCTGCTCGCCCACCAGCCGGTCGCCGCGGTGGAGGCGGCGAAGTTCGGCGTCGACCTCCAGCTCTCCGGGCACACCCACGGCGGCCAGATGGTCCCGTTCAACCTGCTGGTCAAGCTCCAGCAGCCGGTGGTCTCCGGCCTCGGCGAGGTCGACGGCACCCAGGTCTACGTCACCAACGGCGCCGGATTCTGGGGGCCGCCGGTCCGCGTCGGCGCCGAGCCGCAGATCACCCTGGTGGAGCTCCGCTCCCGCTGACCCATAGCGCGGGGCGACGGCGTTGTCCAGCACCGGATGCTCAGGTCACGGGTGTGCGTGGCGACGGGTGGGTAATGGCGCGGGCGTGACAGGATGCGGCGTGCCTCCGTTCAGTCCCGCACCCCCCGGCGGCCCTTCGCCGTTCGTCGCGGATCTGCACATCCACTCGAAGTACTCGCGCGCGTGCAGCCGCGACCTCACCCTGCCCAACCTCGGCTGGTGGGCGCGGCGCAAGGGCATCGGGGTGCTCGGCACCGGCGACTTCACCCACCCCGCCTGGTACGACCACCTCCGCGAGACGCTGCACCCGGCCGAGCCCGGCCTGCACCGGCTCAGCCCGGAGGCGGAGCGGGACATCGCCCGCCGGCTGCCGCCCCGGCTGGCGAGCGAGGCGGAGGCGGACCCGGTCCGGTTCATGCTCAGCGTGGAGATCTCCACGATCTACAAGCGGGACGACCGCACCCGCAAGGTGCACCACCTGATCTACCTGCCCGACCTGGACGCCGTGGCCCGGTTCAACACCGCGCTCGGACGGATCGGCAACCTCGGCTCGGACGGCCGGCCCATCCTCGGCCTGGACTCCCGGGACCTGCTGGAGATCACCCTGGAGGCCAGCGCCGACGGCTACCTCGTGCCGGCGCACATCTGGACCCCGTGGTTCTCCGCGCTGGGCTCGAAGTCGGGCTTCGACGCGATCGCCGACTGCTACGCCGACCTCGCCGAGCACATCTTCGCCGTCGAGACCGGCCTCTCCTCCGATCCCGGGATGAACTGGCGCGTCGGCAGCCTGGACCGCTACCGGCTGGTGTCCAACTCGGACGCGCACTCGCCGCCGGCGCTGGCCCGGGAGGCCACCGTCTTCGCCACCGCCCGGGACTACTTCGGCATCCGGGACGCCCTGCGCACCGGCGACGGGCTCGCCGGGACCATCGAGTTCTTCCCCGAGGAGGGCAAGTACCACGCGGACGGGCACCGGCTCTGCGGCGTCAACTGGTCGCCCGAGAGGACCCGCGCCGCCGGTGGCCGCTGCCCGGAGTGCGGAAAGCCGCTGACCGTCGGCGTGCTCAGCCGGGTCGAGGAGCTGGCCGACCGGCCGTCGGGGCACCGCCCCGCGCACGCCCGCGACGTCACCCACCTGGTGCCGCTGGCCGAGGTGCTCGGCGAGATCAACAAGGTGGGCGCCCGGTCCAAGAAGGTCGAGGGGAAGCTCCACGAGCTGATCGCCGCGCTCGGCCCGGAGCTGGAGATCCTCACCACCACGCCGCTCGACGAGGTCGGCCGGGCCGGCGGGGAACTGCTCGCCGAGGGCATCGGCCGGCTGCGCCGGGGCGACGTGCGCCGGGTCCCCGGCTACGACGGTGAGTACGGCGTCATCACCCTCTTCGACCCGGCCGAGCTGGGCGGTGCCGCCGGTGGGGCCCAGGAGACCCTCTTCGACGTACCCGTGCCGGCGCAGCGCACCCCCGTGGAGCCGGCGCCGAAGCCCCGGGCCAGGCGCCCGGCGGCGGCCAAGGCCGAGCCGAAGCGCAAGGCCGCGCCGCCCGCGCCGCCGCCTCCGATCGCGCCGACGCCCTCGCCGCACGAACCGTTCGAGCCGATGCTCGCCGGGATGGAGGAGGTCGGCACCGGCCTGCTGGACCGCCTGGACGCCATGCAGCGGGTGGCCGCCTCCGCGCCGGGCGGTCCGCTGCTCATCGTGGCCGGACCGGGCACCGGCAAGACTCGGACGCTGACCCACCGGATCGCCTACCTCTGCGCGGAGCTGAACGTCTTCCCGGAGCAGTGCCTCGCGATCACGTTCACCCGGCGGGCGGCCGAGGAGCTGCGGCACCGCCTCGACGGCCTGCTCGGGCCGGTCGCCGAGGACGTCACGGTCGGCACCTTCCACTCGCTGGGGCTGACCATCCTCCGGGAGAACGCCGACGCCGTCGGCCTGCCGGCGGACTTCCGGATCGCCGACGACGCCCAGCGGGCGGAGGCCCGCGCCGAGGCCGGCGACGACGAGGCCGGCTACGCGGCGCTGCTGCGCAAGCAGGACCTGGTGGACCTGGACGAGCTGCTGACCCTGCCGGTCGCGCTGCTGAGGGCCGACCGGAAGCTGGTGCAGCGGTACCGGGAGCGCTGGCGGTGGATCTTCGTCGACGAGTACCAGGACGTCGACGAGGTGCAGTACGAGCTGCTGCGCCTGCTCAGCCCCGCCGACGGCAACCTCTGCGCGATCGGCGACCCGGACCAGGCCATCTACTCCTTCCGGGGCGCCGACGTCGGCTACTTCCTGCGCTTCTCGCAGGACTTCACCGACGCCCGGCTGGTCCGGCTGAACCGCAACTACCGTTCCTCGGCACCCATCCTGGCCGCCGCCGTGCAGGCCATCGCGCCGTCGTCGCTGGTGCGCGGGCGCCGGCTCGACCCGGCCCGGCTCGACCTGGAGGCCCCGCTGGTGGGGCGCTACCCGGCGGCCTCCGTCGCCGACGAGGCCGACTTCGTCGTACGCACCGTCGACGAGCTGGTCGGCGGTCTCTCCCACCGGTCGCTCGACTCGGGGCGGATCGACGGCCGCTCGACCTCACTCTCCTTCTCCGACATCGCGGTGCTCTACCGCACCGACGCGCAGGCCGCCCCGATCGTGGACGCGCTGGCCCGGGCGAACATCCCGGTGCAGAAGCGCTCGCACGACCGGCTGCGGGACCGCCCCGGGGTGGCCGCCATCGCCCGCGAGCTGCGCCACGCCGACGGGCTCGACGGCTCGCTGGCCGCCCGGGTGCGGCTGGCCGGGCAGGTGCTGGCGGAGCGCTTCGCCGTGCCGACGCTGGACGGTGCCGGCGCGGTCCGCCCGGAGGACGTCCGCTCGGCCGTCGACCTGCTCACCCCGCTCGCCCGCCGCTGCGGCGACGACCTGCCGCTGTTCCTGTCCCAGCTCGCCACCGGGGCGGAGGTGGACGCGCTCGACCCACGCGCCGAGGCGGTCACCCTGCTCACCCTGCACGCCGCCAAGGGGCTGGAGTTCCCGGTGGTCTTCCTGGTCGGCGCCGAGGACGGGCTGCTCCCGCTGCGCTGGCCCGGCAGCACGCCCGACGAGGACGCGGTCGCCGAGGAGCGGCGGCTCTTCTTCGTCGGGCTGACCCGGGCCCAGGACCGGCTGTACGTCACCCACGCCGCCCGCCGCAGCCGGCACGGCACGGAACGCGAGTGCGCCCCGTCGCCGTTCCTCGACGCCATCGACCCGGGCCTCTTCGAGCGCTTCGGCGAGGCCGAGCCCCGCCGCCCCCGCGAACGCCAGCTCCGTCTCATCTGACCGGCCCCGACGGCGCGTGGTCAGGGGGTCAGGGCGGCCAGCCAGGCGCCGGTGAGGAGGGCCGGGCCCAGCGGGAGCGGGGTGTCACGGCGCACCCTGCCGGCGACCAGCAGGACGAGCACCAGCACGCCGTGGAGCAGATGCGGCAGGAGCAGCCCCAGCGCCAGGGACGACCCGCCGAGCCAGCCGAGCGGCAGGCCCAGGACGGCGGCGAGCTTCACGTCGCCGAAGCCCAGCCGGGAGCCGGGCAGCAACGCCAGCAACACGTGGCAGGCGAAGCAGAGCGCGGCCCCGGCCACCGCGCCGAGCAGGCGCCCGGGGCTCCCGGACGTCAGCGCCGCGCCGGTCAGGCCGACGGCGGCGACCAGCGCGGCGGTGCCGACCAGCGGGTCGGGCAGCCGCAGGCAGGCCAGGTCGGCCAGGGCGAGCACGAGCCCGACGGCGGCCAGCAGGAGGAGGACCGGCAGGACGGGGTCGGCCCCCCGGGCCGCCGCGAGCCCGGCGAAGACGACCGCACCCGCCGCGACCGGTCCGTGCGGCGCGACCGGGGTGGCCCGGGCGGTGAAGTGGCAGGCGGCCCGCGGCGCGACGAGACCGGTCAGGGCGCCGAGCAGCGCCACGCCTGCCAGCAGCCCGGTCGACACCGGGCGGACGCTACCGGCGCGACGGCTCCGGCGCGGTCCCCCGGGCGGGACGTCGCGGTCTCTCGGTGCTCACCACGAGGGCCACCCCGGCCACGATGACCGCGCCGCCGAGCAGCACCTGCGCGGTGATCGACTCGGCGGCGAACAACGCGCCGAGCGCCACCGCCACCACCGGGTTGACGTAGGCGTACGTGGAGACCAGCGAGATCGGCGCGTGGTGCAGCAGCCAGACGTACGCGGTGAAGGCGACCAGCGAGCCGGCCACCATCAGGTACGCGAGCGCGAGCCACGAGCGGGTGGTCACGGTGCCCGGGTCGAACCCGCGCAGCTCGCCACGGCCCACCGCGAGGACGGCCAGCGCCGCCGCCCCGGCGAACATCTCGTAGACGGTGGCGACGAACGGATCGGCGGGCATCCGGATCCGGCCGGAGAGGAAGGAGCCGATCGACCAGCAGGTGGCCGCCACTACCACGGTCAGCGCCCCGGTGAGCGGCACGGCGCCCGCTCCGCCGGTCGGCAGCACCAGCAGCACCAGGCCGACGAAGCCCACCGTCACCCCGGCCAGCGTCCACGACCGGGGTCGGTCGCCGGTGACCGTACGCAGCAGCACCACCAGCAGCGGAACGGTCGCCACCAGCAGCGCGGCGATCCCGGAGGGCACCGCGACCCCCGCCGGACCGGACTCGGCGAGCACCACCAGCCCGTTGCCGCACGCCAGCAGGAGCACGCCGACCAGCGCGGCCGAGCCGAGCTGCCGCCGGTCGACCCGCAGCGCGCCCCGTCCCCGCCGCACCCGCAGCACGATCGCCAGCACCAGGCCGGCGACGGCGAACCGGGCGGCCGCCGAGCCGAGCGGCGGCATGGACTCCACCGCGATCCGGATGCCCAGGTAGGTGGAGCCCCAGAGGACGTAGACCAGCAGCAGGGCGGTCCAGATCAGGGCCGGCGTGGCGGCAGCCGTACGGCCCGTACCGGCGCCCGGGCCGGTCCGGGTACCCGCGTCGGCGGGCGGCGGTGCACTCGGTGGAGGTGGGCTCATCGGTGGACACGCTACGGTGGCGTGGGCGTCGGCGTCCCTCGTTGGTGGCCGGCCTCTCACCACTCGCGCGGGAGGCGTGCATGGCGAACTACGGAGCACCGGGTCGAGGGGACCCGGACCCGTGGCAGGGGCGGCGCCCCGAGGAGTCGTACGGTCCGCCGGCCGGCCGGGGCGGCTGGGAGGACCCGTACGGCTCGACCCCACCGGAGTACGGCGCGCAGCCGTACGCCTACCCGGACGGCGGCCCTCCCGTCCCCTCCCCGTACGCGGGAACTCCCGCCCCACCGCGGCGGCGTCGGCGCGGGCGGGCGGCCTTGCTGGTCGCGGTGCTGGCCACGGTGGCGTTGCTCGTCCTGGCCGGCGGGGCCGCGGTGCTCCACCTGCTCGACCAGGACGACGAGACGCCCGTCGCCACGCCGAGCGAGCCCGCGCCCGCGGCGAAGACCGACCCGCCGGCCACCCCCGCGAGCGCGACGGTCGCCGCGCCGACCACACCCGCCCCCGAGTCCTCAACCGACCCGCGCTTCGTCAAGGCCGGCCAGTGCGTCCGCAACGACGGGCCGGCCGGCGGCAAGCCCAAGCTGCTGATCACCGACTGCGCCCCGCAGACGTACGAGGTGCTGCGCCGGATCGACGGGGCGACCAGCGGCGAGAAGGACGCCGCGGCGAAGTGCGCCAAGGTTGACGGCTACACCAACTGGTACTTCTTCGACAGCGAGCTGGACACCCTCGACTTCGTGCTCTGCCTGAAGCAGCGCTGAGCCACCGCACCCCTGAGGAAGAGATGACGACCTACGGATCACCCGCACAGCCGGACGACCCCTACCAGCGCCCGCCCGGCACCCCGGGCGGCCCGCCTCCCATCGACCCGACACTGCCGGAGTGGGGGCAGCCGCCGGCCGCCGCGCAGTGGGGCCAGCCGCAGCCCGGGGGTGAACCGCAGTGGGGCCAGCCGCCGTACGGGGGTGAACCGCCGGCCACCCCGCAGTGGGGTCAGCCGGATCCGGCGTGGAACCAGCCCGCCCAGCCGCCGACCCCGGAACCGGGCTACCCCCCGCCGCCCACCTCCGGGGCGGGCTATCCGCCGCCCACCTCCGGGGCGGGCTATCCGCCCCCGCCCGGGGTCCAGCCACCGGCGGACCAGGGGGGCTACCCGCCCGCCGGGCCGTATCCGCCGGCGGGTCCGGCGCCCGCGCCCGGCAACCAGTGGGGCGCCCCGGCGCCGGGGCCCGGCGGGTACGCGATGCCGCCGGCCGCGCCGCCGGCGAAGAAGAGCGGTGGCAAGGTCGCGCTGGTCATCGGCCTGGTGGTGGTGCTCCTGCTCTGCCCGTGCCTCGGTCTCGCCGGCTGGGCGTTCTGGCAGGCCGGCGAGGACGAGGACCCGATCGCGACCCCGACGATGAGCGCTCCCGCCGACCCGACGGGCCAGCCGACGGGTCAGCCGACGGACGAGCCGACGGACGAGCCCAGCGCGGCACCGACCACCGCCAAGCCGAGCCCCAGCCGCAAGGAGTTCGCGAAGGGCGACTGCGTGGTCAACGACGGGACGGCCACGGACGCCGAACTGCGCAAGGTGCCCTGCGGCCCCAACACGTACGAGGTGCTGCTGCGGATCCCGGGCACGGCGGACGGCGACCGGTGCAAGACCCGGGCCCCGGAGGCGACCGCCAACTACGTGCACGACAACTCGCTGGACTTCCTCGACTACGTGCTCTGCCTGAAGAAGCGCTGATTACCAAAACTAGGGCTGTCTAGCGTGGACGCTAGACAGCCCTAGTTTTGTGTCGAGACGATCCCGGCGACCCCGACACGCCGGTTGCCCCATCTACGGATGTCTAGTCCCGCAGCTAGACGGCCCGATACTGTGCGATGCGTGGATCCGGTCCGCAACCCGTACGCCCCGGGCGCCGGCCAGCGTCCCCCCGAGCTCGCCGGGCGGGGGCGCGAGCTGGACGTCTTCGACGTCGTGCTGGAGCGCATCGCGCGGGGCCGGCCGGAACGCAGCCTGATGCTCACCGGCCTGCGCGGGGTCGGCAAGACGGTGCTGCTCAACACCCTCCGCTCCCAGGCGATCAACCACCTCTGGGGCAGCGGCAAGATCGAGGCCCGACCGGACCAGTCGCTGCGCCGCCCGATCGCCGCCGCGCTGCACATGGCCGTCCGCGAGCTGGCGCCCCGGCACCGCGCCCCCGACCGGATCGACGCCTTCCTCGGCGTGCTCAAGGCGTTCGCCCAGCGGACCGCGCCGACCGGTCGCGGCACCACCGCCCCGAAGCTGCGCGACCGGTGGCAACCCGGCATCGACGTGCCCGCCGCCAGCGGCCGCGCCGACTCCGGCGACATCGAGATCGACCTGGTGGAGCTGCTCACCGACGCCGCGGCGGTGGCCGCCGACGTCGGCACCGGCATCGCGGTCTTCATCGACGAGATGCAGGACCTCGGCCCGGAGGACGTCTCCGCGCTCTGCGCCGCCTGCCACGAGCTGTCCCAGCTCGGCGCGCCGCTGATCGTGGTCGGCGCCGGGCTGCCGCACCTGCCGGCCGTGCTCAGCGCGGCCAAGTCGTACTCCGAGCGGCTCTTCCGCTACCAGCGCATCGACCGGCTCGACCGGATCGCCGCCGACCAGGCGCTCTGCGCGCCGGCCGAGCGCGAGGAGGTGGAGTACGAGCCGAAGGCCCTCGACCTGCTCTACGAGAAGTCCGGCGGCTACCCGTACTTCGTCCAGGCGTACGGGAAGGCGACCTGGGACCATGCGCCCCGCTCGCCGGTCACCGCCGCCGACGTACGGGTCGCCGCGCCCGAGGCCGAGGCGGAGCTGGCCGTGGGCTTCTTCGGCTCCCGCTTCGAACGGGCCACCCCGGCCGAGCGCGAGTACATGCGGGCCATGGCGACGCTGTCCCTGGTGGAGGGCGAGGTCGACGGCGGGGGCCGCGACGACATGGACGCCGCCGTGCCGACGGCGGAGATCGCCCGGGCCCTGGGCCGCAAGCCGGCCAGCCTCTCCCCGGCCCGGGACGCGCTGATCAAGAAGGGCCTGATCTACTCCGGCGAGCGCGGCACGGTCGCCTTCACCGTCCCCCACTTCGGCCGCTACCTGCGTACCCAACCGGCCTGACCGGTCTGGGCGATCGGCGCGGCGCGCCGCCACGCCCGGCCCGACGCGGGCAGGGCGTCAGACCTTGGACCAGGGCGACGGAAACAGCACCTCGCCGCGCGGCGGCGGACCCTCGCCGCTCGTGGCCGGCGGCAGCACCAGCGCCTGCCAGGGGTCGCCGAGGCCCGACCAGGGGCTGGTCAGGCCCATCCGGTCGGCCCGGCCGAAGCCGAACCGGTGGTAGTAGGCAGGGTCGCCGAGCACCACCACCAGCCGCTCACCCAGCTCGGTGGCCGCCTCGATGGCCGCCTGCACCACCGCCGTGCCGATCCCGAGCCGCCGCCGGTGCGGCGCGACCGCCACCGGGCCCAGCGCCAGCGCCGGCGCGGTGTGGTCGTCGGACTTCACCCGGACCCGGGTGAGCAGGGCGTAGCCGACGACCTCGCCGCCGTACTCGGCGACCATCGCCAGCTCCGGCACCCAGGCGTCGGTGTCGCGCAACTCCTCGACCAGCCGCACCTCGGGCGGCGTGGACACCTCGGGACGGGCGAACGCGGCGGCCAGCACCCGCCGGACCGCGCCGGTGTCGGCCGGGTCCTCGGGTCGCAACCGCAGCGTCGTCACGCGGGGCACGTTACCCCTCACAGCCGGTCCATCAGCGACGGTCGCTCGAATCGGCGTGGCGCGACGTCCACGCCGGCCGATCCGGATCGGCGGTTGCGGGGGTAGTCGGGCCGGCGACGGGGTATGACTGACCCATGAAACCCGTACGCTCCCTCGCCCGCGCCATGTTGAGCGGCATCTTCGTGGTCAGCGGGTTCCACAACCTCCGGAACCCGGGGCGGCTGGTCGCGGCCGCGAAGCCCGTGACGGACCGGGTGACCCCGCTGCTGGAGAGGGCCGATCCCCGCATCCCCACGGACACCGAGACGCTGATCCGGGTCAACGCGGCGGTGCAGGTCGGTGCCGGGCTGATGCTCGCCAGGGGCCGGTTCGCCCGGCCGGCGGCGCTGGTCCTCGCCGGCACGCTGGTCCCGGTGACCCTCGCCGGGCATCCCTTCTGGAACAACGACGACCCGGCGGCGCGGAACAACAACCAGATCCACTTCCTGAAGAACCTCGGCCTCCTGGGCGGGCTGCTGCTCGCCGCCGCGGACACCGGCGGCGAGCCCGGGCTGCGGTGGCGGGCCGGTCACCGGATCGGCCACTCCCGACGTTCCGTGCAGCGAGCCGTCCGTACCGCCCGCAGGGAGGCCCGGATCGCCGTACGATCAGCAGCGACGGCCCGACGACTACCCGGCTGACCTGCGTCGATACCTCCTCCCGGCCGCCCCCTCACGTGCCAACACCGCGAATCACCTGAACCACCCGACAGGCGTTAACGCGGTGGAAATGTCAAAAACATGTGTGGGATCGGACACGGTCGCATAACGCGGGAGGCATTAACGTGAGGCGCCGTTCTAGGCTCCGTGCAGGACCTGGACGGGTAGGACGACCTTGGTACGGGGGTGGCCACGCCATGCCGGCGACCGTCGGAAGACGGGTGGACCGCCTCGCCCCAGTCCGTCGCGTAACGCGTGGGATCGATCGTAGGACAGTCGTACGGACCGGCATCGTGGCCGCCGTCGCCTATGCCGCATGGCTCGCCATCGGTGCTTTCGGGCGGCCGTACAACTTCTTCGACATGAAGATCTACCACGGCGCGGTGGTGTGGTGGGCGAGCGGTCACGAGCTCTACGAGTTCATCGCACCCGGCACCACCTTGGGCTTCACCTACCCGCCGTTCGGCGGTCTGGTGATGCTGCCGATGGCGCACCTGCCGGTCGGGATGGCCGGGATGGTCAACGCGCTCGCCAGCATCGCCGCCCTGGCCATCGTGCTGGCCGGGCTGCTCCGCCCGATCGTCGACCGGCTCGGCTGGCCCCTCTGGTTCACCGTGGGGATCGCGACGCCGCTGGCGGTCGCCGTCGAGCCGGCCCGGGAGACCCTCGGCTACGGCCAGGTGAACCTGCTCCTCTTCGCACTGATCATGGCCGACCTGATCGGCCTGCGCTGGCGGTCCCGGCGGGGCACCCACCTCGCCCCGACCGACGGCCCGCTGCTGCGCTTCGTCTACAGCGGCGCCTGGGCCGGCGTGGGCATCGGGCTGGCCACCGCGGTCAAGCTGACCCCCGCGCTCTTCATCGCCTACCTGATGATCACGCGGCAGTGGCGTGCCGCGGCCACCGCGATCGGCACGGTGATCGCCGTGACCGTCGGTTCCTTCGCGATCGTCGGCACGGAGTCCCGGGCCTACTTCGGCGGCGTGCTCTGGCAGACCGAGCGCGTCGGGGCCGCCGACATGACGCCCAACCAGTCGCTGGCGGGGCTGCTGGCCCGGCTGTACGACTCGATCGAGACGCCCGGCCTGCTCTGGCTGTCGTTCTCGGTGCTGATGCTGGCGGTCGGCCTCTCCCGGGCCGTCAACGCCCGCGCCGACGGCGACGAACTGACCGCGTTCACGCTGGTCGGTCTCACCGCCAACGTGATCAGCCCGATCTCCTGGACGCACCACCTGGTCTGGGTGATCCCGGCGATCATCGTGCTGGCCGACGCCGCCGTACGCCGGCGGGACGCCAGCCGCGGGCTGGCCCAGCGGACCGGCCAGGGCGGGTACGGCGGGCCGCCGGGGGTGACCGGGCTGCGCTCGCCGATCTGGTACCCGACGCTGACCGGGCTCCGGCACGGCGCCGCCGCGCTCGGGCTCTACCTGCTCTTCCTGACCTCCCCGATCTGGCCGTACGAGCACCAACTCCCCGAGGTGTCCCACTACCAGGACGGCCTCTTCGGCGCCCTGATGGAGAACTCGCTGGCGTTGGCCCTGATCCTGCTGGTCGCCGCGCTGCCGTGGCGCCCGGGCGCCGAGCCGGCCTTCTACGCCGACCGGTTCGGCCGCCAGGCCACGCCGAGCCTGCGCCGCTGACGGGGTGGGGCCGCCCCTCAGGGGCAGTTCACCCACTCCTCGGTGCCGTCGGCGAAGACCTGCCGCTTCCAGATGGGCAGCCGCGCCTTGACCTCGTCGACCAGCCGGGCGCAGGCCGCGAACGCGGCGGCCCGGTGTGCGGTGCTGACGGCCGCCACCAGGGCCGCGTCGCCGATGGCGAGCGGGCCGACCCGGTGCGACACCGCGACCGCGTACACGTCCGGGTCGGCGGCGATCTCGGCCGCCACCTCGCGCAGGATCCGCTCGGCGCTGGGGTGGCCCTCGTACTCCAGGCTGGTCACCACGCGGCCGTGGTCGTGGTCGCGGACCACCCCCTGGAACGAGACCACCGCGCCGGCCCGGCGGTCCGCGACCGCCGCCTCGTGCGCGGCGAGGTCGAGCGGCCGGTCGGTGACCTCGCCGAACGTCGTGGCCGGCGCGGTCACCACGCACGCTCCCCGGGCAGCAGCGGCAGCGGCACCACCGGCACCCGGTCCCCCGGCTCGCCGGAGGTGCCGGGACGGATGACGGCGAACCCGTCGGCGCCGGCCAGCCCGCGCAGCATCGCCGAGCCGACGTGCCGGACCGGGTGCGCGGTGCCGGCGGTCCGGTCCAACCGGACCAGCGCCAGGTGGGTATACGCGCCCCGGCCGCGCACCGGCTCGGCGAGCGCGGCGTGCGGCAGCACCGGCATCGGGCGGCCCGCCAGGCCGGCCAGCAGGGGGGCGACCAACGAGACCAGCGCGACGATGGCGGACTGCGGGTTGCCGGGCAGCCCGGCGACGAACCGGACCCGACCGTCGGCGTCGGCCAGCCGGGCCAGCAGCATCGGGAACCCGGGCCGCACCGCCACCGTGTTGACCACGTAGTCGGCGCCGAGCGCCTCCAGCGCGGGATGCAGGTGGTCGACCGGCCCGTGCATCGTGCCGCCGGTGGTGCACACGAGGTCGGCGGTGGTCAGCGCGGCGCGCAGCGCCGCCACGTGCGCGGGGAGCGTGTCCGCCACCGGTCCCACCACGTCCGATGGGCGGACCAGGCAGCCGTACCGGCGCAGCCAGGCCGGCACCGCCGGCCCGAGCGCGTCCCGCACCCGGCCGGCGCCGGGCGGGCCGGCGGTCAGCAGCTCGTCGCCGAAGACCAGCAGCGCGGCGCGGGGTTGCCGCCGCACCAGCAGGCTGTCGTGCCCGCAGGAGGCGGCCAGGCCGATCAGCGCCGGGTCCACCGGGGCGCCGGCGGGGACCAGTTCCTCCCCGGCGTACGCCTCCTCGCCCGGCTCGCGCCACTCCGGCGCCGGCCGCGGCGTGCCGTCGACCAGCCCCTCCGGCGTACGACGGGACTCCTCCACCCGCAGCACGGCCGTGGTGCCCTCCGGCACCATCGCGCCGGTCGCGATCTCGACGGTGGTCCCGTCGTCGGTCAGCGGGGCCGGGGTGCCGCCCGCCAGCACCCGCCCGACCGGCCGCCACGGCCCGGTGCCGCGCACGGCCCAGCCGTCGACGCTGGAGGTGGGAAAGGCGGGCAGGTCCGTACGGGTGGTCAGCGGCTCGGCGAGGGTATGTCCGTCGACCTCGGCGAGCGGCCGGCTGACGGCCGGGAGCGCGGCGGCCAGGCCGACGGCGTACACCCGGGACCGGGCCTCCTCCCAGCCGGCCGGCGGGGGCGCGGTGACCGGCTCGGCGGCCGGTGCGGTTTCCGTGCTCACCGGCCGAGCCTAACGGTGGACCACCCCGGTCGCGCGGTCAGTGGTCGCCGCCGCGGAGCTGGTCGACGGCGTGGGTGAGGATCGGCCCGAGCACGGCGAGGCCGTCTTTCGCCCCGCCGGTCGAGCCGGGCAAATTGACCACCAGCATCCGGCCGATGACGCCGGCGAGCCCCCGGGAGAGCGCGGCGGCGGGGACCTTGTCGCGGCTGTGCGCCCGGATCGCCTCGGCGATGCCGGGGACCTCGTGGTCGAGCAGCGCCCGGGTCACCTCGGGGGTGCGGTCGGAGGGGTTGATCCCCGTGCCGCCGCTGGTCAGCACGACGTCGATCCCGTCGGCCAGGGCGGCCCGCAGCGCCTCGCCCACGGGCTCGCCGTCGGGCACCACCACCGGCCCGTCCACCTCGCAGCCCAGGTCGCGCAGACCGGCCACGAGCAGGGGACCGCTGGTGTCCGCGTACACCCCCGCCGCCGCCCGGTTGGACGCCACCACCACCCGCGCCCGGATCACGGCCGCTCCTCCGGGCGGACCCACAGGCCGGTCTTGCCGCCCTCCTTGCGCAGCACCCGGACCGCGTCGACGCTGGCCGCCGGGTCGACCGCCTTGACCATGTCGACCAGCGCCAGCCCGGCGACCGCCACCGCCGTCAGCGCCTCCATCTCCACGCCGGTGCGGTCCGCCGTCCGCGCGGTGGCGG
Organism: Micromonospora sp. URMC 107; assembly: GCF_051386315.1. Lineage (NCBI taxonomy): Bacteria > Bacillati > Actinomycetota > Actinomycetes > Micromonosporales > Micromonosporaceae > Micromonospora > Micromonospora sp. URMC 107. The sequence goes on along the minus strand of NZ_JBPQTK010000037.1, from coordinate 6,057 downwards.
TGATCTCGACGGTGTCGCCGGTGAGCGTCAGGTCGACCGTGACGCCGTGCAGGGCGATGGGGTGGCAGAGCGGGATCAGGTCGGGGGTGCGTTTCGCGCCCATGATGCCGGCGAGGCGGCCGACCGCCAGCGCGTCACCCTTGGGCAGCCCGTCGCGGCGCAGCAGCTCGACGACCTCGGGCGTGGTGCGGAGCCGGCCGGCGGCGACGGCCAGGCGGCCGGTGACCGCCTTCGCGGAGACGTCGACCATGCGGGCCGCGCCCGCCGCGTCGACGTGGGTGAGCTGCGCGGGATCGGTCACGGTCGCGAGCCTATCTTCCGGTAGGAGGGGGCGGGACCACCGGCGCGGACACGCGGCGCCGGCGCCGGGCGCCGCCAGACCGCCCGCGGCCCGCCTCGACGTACTGAGGTCCCCCTCCGATCACGCAAGGGCCCGACCCGGTCGAGCGGCAGCACGCCTGTCGCGAATTGGCCGGGAGAGGGAACGCGTTCCCGGCACGTTGTCCGACGACCGTTTCCACCCCGCTTCCTGCACCGGCCCGATAGCCATCCTTCGCAGTGTCACGGTGGAGCCGGGGATGCCGCCAGGAACGGATGTGGTGTCATTGCCTCTCCGGCGCGGCGGGAAACGATCATCGCGATCGGGAGAATTGCCCGGGCTGCCCGCCAGTCGGGATCGGACGGCAACGGGCAACGTACGGAGTGCAACTTGCCTGGGTCACTGCGTGGCGCGGCGAGGGCGAGCCTGCGCCCGTTGTCGCTGACAGAACTGCCGGACGGACAGAGCGTACCGGCACGGAAGCGGCCGACCCGACTACCCAACGTGCCCGGGGCGCGCCTCCCGGAACCGGTGCCGGACTGCCGACCGCTGCAAACTGCACCGCTGTGTCCGATGCCGTCAGCCCCTCCACCAGTTCATTATCTAGCGTTAACCGGAGGTGGATAGAAACTCAGCGGTGAGTTCCCGGACAGAAGCAGAAAGTTACGCCACGAGGCACGGTTCTCATCCATTGCCCATAGTCACATTTATCCCTCCATAAATGGCCGAACCGCACTTAGGCTGTCGACGTCACGGACCACAGCCAAGCAAGGCAGGGGCCATGTCGAATGGGGGAGGGATGGCAATGTCGGCACACGAATGGCAGTGACGATTGTGGTCGACGAGTGACCGTAGGTAGCCTTGGCCCGCGCCCATCAGAGGCGGGTGACAGTCGGGGATGCGGTGACACGACCGAGCGCGGGCAAGACGGAGGCCGAGCGGCGCCTGGCGCTGCACGTCGGCCTCGTCTGCATTGCGGCGATCGCGGCGACGTTCGTTTCCGTACGCGGACTGGTGCTACTGGGTCCGTCCGGCCAGGATCTCGCGGTCTCACTCGCCCTGATCCTCATGGCTGCTCTCGGCGTGACGATCAAGTGGCGGATCCGGATCCGGGCGACCGTCCACGCCATCTCCTGGAGCGAAACGGCGATCATCCTGAGCCTGGCGGTGGCGCCGACGCCCCTGGTCATCCTGACCACCGGGACCGGAGTGGCGATCGCCCTGCTGATCATCCGTCTGCCGCCGCTGAAGGCCGCCTTCGGAATTGCCAAGAGCATGCTGCTGGCGGCGGGTGCGGGGGCAACCCTGCACGCCCTCGGATGGTCACCGACGCTCGCCGACCTCTGGCCGGCCCTCGGCCCGATCGGGATCGCCTACGCCGTCACGGTGGTCCTCGACGAACTGCTGACCCTCCCGGTCATCGCACTCGCCACCGGCACCCGGCTCGGGCAACTCTTCCGCGAGGACCTCGGGCTGCGCGTGACGAGCGCGTTGGCGCGCTTCGTCCTCATCGTCACCACGCTGTTCATCCTCCATGCGGATCCCCGGCTCCTGCTGGCGGTGCCGCCCCTCGTACTCAGCCTCCACCTGCTCTACTCCAACCGGGTCAAGGCCCGCACCGAGCAGCAGGCGTGGCAGCGGCTGGCCCGCACCACCGACGCGCTCAACGTGGTCGACCTCGACAAGGTCCTCACCACCGCGGTCACCCAGGCCGCCGAGCTCTTCTCCGCCGACGAGGTGGAGATCGAGCTGCGCGACGGCGGCCGGACCGTCCGCGGTGGCGCGGTCGCCATCACGTACGACGGGCCCGCCGGCGAGCCGACCTCGGTGGACGGCACCGTCGTCCCCGCCGCGCTGGAGGGGCACGACCGGACGGTCGACGTGGGCGTGCTGCGGCTGCGGTTCCGCGGGCCCGTGCAGCTCTCCGAGCGGGAGCAGTACACGCTGCGCACCTTCGCCTCGGCCCTGTGCACGGCCGTGCGCAACGCCCAGGCGTACGCGGAGCTGGCCCGCGTCGCCGACGAGCACGCGTACGCCGCCACCCACGACGCGCTGACCGGGCTGGCCAACCGCCGCCAGCTGCTCGACCGGGGCAGCGAACACCTCGACACCCGGCACGCCGACGGAGTGACCGCGCTGGTGCTGATCGACCTCAACCACTTCAAGGAGGTCAACGACACCCTCGGGCACGCCGCCGGGGACCAGGTCCTGGTGCAGGTCGCCGAGCGGCTGCGCGACGCCGCCCAGGACGGCGACCTGGTGGCCCGGCTCGGCGGCGACGAGTTCGCCGTACTCCTGCGGGGTCTGCCGGCCCCGGCGGTGGCCGCGCACCGCGCGGAGACCCTGCTCGCCGCGCTGCACGAGCCGTTCGACCTGGACGGCATGCGGATCAGCGTCGAGGCCAGCGGCGGAATCGCCGCCGCACCCGCCACCGGCGGGATGCCCGAGCTGCTGCGCCGCGCGGACGTGGCGATGTACCAGGCGAAACGGGCCGGCCAGCGGACCTCGACGTACGCCCCGACCCGGGACACCGCCGACCTCGGCCGGCTCACCCTCGGCGGCGAGCTGCCGCGCGCCGTCGCCGACCACGAGTTCACCGTCAACTTCCAGCCCATCGTCGACCTCGGCACCGGCCGGGTCACCGGCGCGGAGGCCCTCGCCCGCTGGCACCACCCCACCCACGGGATGATCGACCCGCTGCGCTTCCTGGAGGCGGTGGAACGCTCGGGCCTGCTCCCCGCCTTCGCCGAGGCGATCCTCGACCAGGCGCTGATCGCGGCGGGCAGCTGGCGGGACGCCGGCTTCGACGTGCCGGTGGCCGTCAACGTGTCGCCGCGCAGCCTGCTCGACGCCCGCTTCCCGGGCTCCGTGCTGGCCCGGCTACGGGCCCACGACCTGCCTCCCGACCGGCTGGTGCTGGAGCTGACCGAGACGCTCACGCTCAGCCAGCTCGACGTGGTCGACCGGGTGCTCAGCCGGCTGCGGGACGAGGGGGTCCGGCTGGCGCTCGACGACTTCGGCACCGGCTACTCCTCCCTGTCGCTGCTCTCCCGCATCCCGGTGCACGAGCTGAAGATCGACCGCAGCTTCGTGACCGCCATGGAGAGCTCGGCCGAGGCCGCCGCCGTCATCCGCTCCACCCTCGACCTGGGCCGCAGCCTCGGCCTCGACGTGGTGGCCGAGGGCGTGGAGAGCGAGCCGCAGCGCCGGGCCCTCTGGGAGCTGGGTTGCACGGCGGGCCAGGGGCACCTCTTCGCCCGCCCGATGCCCGCCGGCACGCTCCTGGCGGCGTTCCGGCGCGGCTCCGGGGGCAGCCCCGGCACGCTCGCGCCTCCGCTGCACGACGCGGGAGCCGTGATCCGGCTCGCCCCGGGGCGCCGGCAGGGCGGGCGCGGCCGCACGGACCGCCACCTGCCCGCCTGACGCGACGACGCGCACCTGCTGCCAGACTGGCCCGCGTGACCGCCGCCCCGACCGCCCGCCGCCGTGGCTGGCAGGCCCTCGACTGCGCCGCCGGCGGCCTCGCCCTCGACCTCGGCCTGTACGCCGCGTCGGCGGCGTTCGCCGCGATCACCGCCGCCACGTCCACCCTGCTCCCGCACCGGGCCTGGGGCGCCGTCGCCGCCGTCGGATACCTCCTCGCCGCCCTCGCGGCGACCGGCCAACTCCTGCTGCGCCGGCGCGACCCCGGCTCGCCGCTGGCCGGGGTGCCGGCCCGCTGGGCGGTCACCGGGTTCGCCTGGTTCGCCACCGCCCTGCTCCCGCTGGCCTGGCAGGGCATCCAACGGGCCGGCGGGCGCACCGACCGGGCGCAGGAGGAGGTGCTGGTCGTCGAGGAGTCCGGCCGGCGGTTGGTCGACACCGGCACGCCCTACCTCGGCCACGACGCGATCGCCGCCCTGCCACCCGGCGAGCAGTTGCTCGGCTACACCCCGTACCAGCCGGGAATGGCACTGTTCGGCCTGCCCCGGGCGGCCGTCGACGCCTGGTGGACCGACGCCCGCGTCTGGTTCGCCGTCGGCACCGCGCTGGCGCTCGCCCTGGCGGTCCGCGCCCTCACCCGGGGTGTCCACCGGGCCCCGGCCGACCCCACCGGGGCCGCCGTCCTCCGGGGCGTACAGGCCGCCACCGTCCTGCCGGTCTGCGCGCTCACCCTGGCCACCGGCGGCGACGACCTGCCCGTACTCGCGCTCTGCCTGCTCGCCCTCGCCCTCGCCGCCACCGGCCGGCCGGGCCGGGCCGGCCTCGCGGTCGGCCTGGCCGGGGCGCTGAAGCTCTTCGCCTGGCCGGTCGCCCTCGTGCTGATCATCTGGGGCCTGACCCGGCGCGCCGGCCTGCGGGTCGCCGCGGGCGCGATCGGCCTGCCCGCCGCCGCGCTGCTGCCGGCCCTGCTCGTCGACCGCGACGCGCTGGTCGAGAACGTGCTCCGCTTCCCGCTCGGGCACGGCCTGGTGACCAGCCCCGCGCAGTCCCCGTTCCCCGGCCACCTGATCGCCACCGCGCTGCCCGCCGGCCGCGCCGTCGCCGCCGCCCTGCTGCTCGCCGCCGGGCTGGCCATCGCCGTCCGGCTCGCCCGCCGCCCGCCGCGCACCGCCGTCACCGCCGCCCTGATCTGCGGGTACGGCCTGCTCGCCGCGATCCTGCTGATGCCCTCGACCCGCTTCGGCTACCTGCTCTACCCGCTCGCCCTCCTGGCGTGGGCTCCCGCCCTGCACCCCCCGGTTTCCGCGAACTGGCGGGCGGAGGCCGGCGACACGGCGTAGACCTGAGGCATGACCACCTACCGCGACCGCGAAGAGGCGGGCCGGGCGCTCGCCGACCGGCTCACCGCCCTCATCGGTGAACCGGACGTCATCGTGCTCGGGCTGGTACGCGGCGGCGTGCCCGTGGCCCGGGTGGTCGCCGAGCGTCTCGGCGCGCCCCTGGACGTGCTCGTCGTGCGCAAACTCGGCATGCCGTTGGCGCCCGAGGTGGCCTTCGGCGCGCTCGGCCCCGGCGGCGTGCAGGTGCTCAACGACGCGGTGGCCGGCCGGCTCGGCGCGGACGACGTCGCCGAGGTGCGCCGCCGGGAACAGGCCGAGCTGGAACGGCGGGAGCAGCTCTACCGCGCCGGCCGGCCCCCGCTCGACCTGACCGGGCGCACCGCCGTGATCGTCGACGACGGCCTGGCCACCGGGGCCACCGCCCGCGCCGCCGTCCAGGTCGCCCGCCACCTCGGCGCCCGCCGGGTCGTGGTCGCCGTCCCGGTCGGCTCGCAGGAGGCATACGAGATGCTGGCAGCCGAGGCCGACCAGGTCGTCTGCGCCCAGCACCCGCCGGAGTTCATGGCGGTCAGCGCCTACTACGAGGACTTCCACGAGGTCGCCGACGCCGAAGTCACGGAAGCGCTGACAGCGACCGCGTGACCCGACCGGGTACGGTCGGAGAATGAGCCTGACCTGTCCCAAGTGTCACGGAGAAATGCGCCAGTACGAGCGCAGCGGCGTCGTCATCGACCAGTGCGGCGAGTGCCGGGGAATCTTCCTCGACCGCGGCGAGCTGGAGAAGCTGTTCGAGGCGGAGGCCAACTGGAACCGCCAGCAGGGTGGGACGGCCCCGGGGCAGCCCGCCCAGCAGCAGGGCGGCTACGCCGGCCAGCCGAGCCACCAGCAGGGCGGCTACCCGCCCCCGCCGCCGTACGCGCCGCGAGCGCGGCCGATCCCGACGGCCACGTCACCACCCAGGGGCACGTGCTGCGG